>DATDCR010000406.1:0-5678 GCA_036524215.1 Burkholderiales bacterium | reverse complement strand
CCGCAACGGACGTCGTAGAGTTCTTCTGCGAATGAGATGAAATCGGAGCCGCCGCTCCCACGGCTGATCGCGGTGGGGGTGTTTGTCTCCGCGCTGGGCTTGCTTCTTCAACCGGCGTTCGCCCAGACGCAGGACAGCCGCTCCGAAACCAAGAAAATAGAAAACAAAGCCGGACAAAAAGCTAAGAAGCCGGCCGCAAAGCCGAAGGCCAAGGCGGTCGCCAAACCGAAGCCCAAGGCAAAACCGAAGACTCGTCCGAAACCGAAACCGAAGACGAAACCCGAGCCGGTGCCGACACCGAGGACCGAGCCGGCCCCGGCGCCGGTTCCGAAGTCGAGCGCCCCGCCAAAACAGCTACTTAGCCACGATCAGGCGCATGCGCGCCATCTCGAGGGGCTGGACGCGGAGCGCGCCGGGAACGATCATGCTGCACTGCGGGCGTTCCAGGAAGCTGCCGAGTCCGGCTACGCTCCCGCTCAATACAAGCTGGGGGAGATCTACGACCAGGGCAATTCTGCCGTTCAACGCGACTACGCGACTTCGCTCGGCTGGTACCAGAAAGCGCGCGAGCAGGGCGTCCCCATTCCGAGGCCGCATACTTATCCCGGCGGGCGGTGACGGGCGGTCCGTATGCAGCGACGTAGTGCCTTGTCGCGCATTGTTATGGCACAGATAATTACGATCCGCTTCTAGGGGAAGGCATAAAGTCCGGGGACATGGCTGCCGCGCCGGCACCTGATCTGAAGACGCTTGGCCGCTACAACATCGAGCGCGTGCTCGGTAAGGGCGCCATGGGCGTCGTTTACGAAGGCGTGGACCCGCGCCTCGGACGGCGCGTCGCCATCAAGACGATCCTGAAGAGCCACCTCGACGAGGACACGGCCAAGGATTACTCGATGCGGTTCGTGCGCGAGGCCCAGGCGGTCGCGCGGCTCAACCATCCGAACATCGTCCAGGTGTACGACTTCGGCGAAGAGGCGGAGATCGCCTACCTCGTCATGGAGTTCATCAAGGGCAAGGAGCTGAAGAGCTTCTTCGACGCGAACGAGCGCTTCGACCTGAAGGAAGCGGTTCGCATCATGTGCGAGCTGTGCGACGCGCTCGACTTCGCGCACAACGCCGGCATCATCCACCGCGACATCAAGCCGGCGAACGTGATGATCGACGCGCAGGCGCGCACCAAGCTCACCGACTTCGGCGTCGCGCGCGTGCAGGACTCGGACAAGACCTCGGTCGAGCGCACGCAGGCCGGCACCATGGTCGGCACGCCGGCCTACATGTCGCCGGAGCAGATCACCGGCGGCAACATCGACAAGCGCACCGACGTCTTCTCGGCCGGCATCATCCTTTATCAGTTCCTCACCGGCGAGAAGCCTTTCACCGGCAGCGGCGCGTGGACGATCGCGAAGAAGATCATCCAGGAAGAGCCGCCGCTTCCCTCCTCGCTGAACAACGCCATCACGCCGCTCTTCGATGCGGTGGTGAACAAGGCGCTCGCCAAGAATCCGGACCAGCGCTATCAGTCGGCGCGCGACCTCGGCGTGGCGCTCAAGCGCGCCCTCGACGGCAAGGCGGAAGAGGACGACTCCGACCGGACCGTCGTCGGGTCGCTCAACGCCGCCGAGCTCACCACGACCAGCCGGCCGGCGCCGGCAGCCGCAAGGGCGCCCGCGCAGGAATCGTCGCGTACGGGCACCGGCGGCACGCAGGGCGGCGGCGGCAGCAACCAGGAAGTCGAGCTCGAATTCTGGCGCGCGATCAAGGACGGCAACGACCCGGACGACTTCGACCTGTACGTCCAGCAATTCCCGACCGGCATCTACGCCGCGCTGGCGAAACGCAAGATCGCCAAGCTGCGCGGCGAGCCGCTCGAGGAATCGACTGCCAAGGCGAAGGAGCAGGAGAAGCGCGAAGCCGAGGAAGCGGCGCGTCGTGAAGCAGAAGTGAAGTCCAAGCTCGAGGCGGAGAAGGCGCGCCTCGAAGCCGAGATGGCCAAGAAGGAGGAGGAGTACAAGAAGCGCGAGGCCGACGCGCAAGCGCGGGCCAAACAGGAAGCTGAAAGAGCGCGGCAGGAAGCCGAGAAGGCCAAGCAGGAGGCCGCGGCCGAGTTCGCCAAGCGGGAAGCGGAATTCAAGAAGCGCGAGGCCGAAGCGCAGGCGAAGCTCGGCATGGATGCCAAGGCGCGGGCCGAGGCCGAGGAGAAGGCGCGCAAAGAGGCGGTCGAGAAGGCGAAGCAGGAAGCCGCCGCCGAGCTGGCGCGGCGCGAAGCGGAGTACAAGAAGCGCGAAGCGGAAGCCGAGGCGAAGCGCCAGGCGGAATTGAAGGCGCGCGCCGACGCGGAAGCGAAGGCGAGGGCGGAAGCCGAAGCCCGCGCCAAGGCCGAGTCCGAGGCGAGGGCGAAGCGCGAGGCCGAGGAAAAGGCGAAGCGCGAGGCCGATCTAAAGGCGCGCGCCGAGCTGGAAGCGAAGCAGAAGGCGGAATTCGCCAAGCGCGAGGCCGAGCTCAAGAAACGCGTCGAACAAGCCGAGTCAGCCCCCGGCGGGAAGAAGGCGGCGATCCGCCTGGCTGCGATCGTCGGCGTGGTCGTCATCGCAATCGCCGGCGCCGTCATCTTCTTCCTTCCCAAGGAAGACCCGCAGGCAGCGGCGAAGCTGAAAGAGATGCAGGCGCAGCTCGAGCAGGCGAAGCAGAAGACCGCCGAGCTCGAGCAGGCGAAGCAGAAGGAAGAGCAGGCGCGCATCGCCCTGGAGAAGGCGCGCGCCGCCGAGCTGGAAGCGAAGAAATCGGGCGACGTGGCGAAGCAGAAGGAGCTCGCCGAGGCGCGCGTGAAGGCCGAGGCCGAGGCGAAGAAGCAGACGGAAGCGACAAAGGCCGCCGAGCAGCAGAAGCTCGCGGCGGAGAAGAGGGCGGAAGAGTCGAAGACCGCCAAGGCGAAAGCCGACGAGAAGAGCAAGGCGGAGGCGCAGCGCTTGGCCGCGGAGAAGGCGGATCGGGACAAGGCCGCCGCCGATCGCGCTGCCGCCGAGCGCGCCGCTGCCGACAAAGCTGCGGCCGACAAGCTGGCGGCGGAAAAGGCGGCGCTCGATGCCGAGCGCCAGCGTCTCGCGGCCGAAAAAGCGGCGGCGGAAAGAGCCGCTGCCGAGGCGAAGGCAGCCGCGCAGAAAGCCGAGCAGGAGCGCCTGGCCGCTGAAGAAGCACGCAAGAGGGCGCAGACGGCCGCGGTCGCTCCGCAGGCCAGCGGTGGAGCGGGAGACCCGTTCCAGGTCGCCGCGGCCTTCGAAGGCGAAGGCAAAGGCCGCGACGCGGTCAAGGCTTATACCGCCGCGGCGCGCAAAGGCAACTGCGAGGCGGCCAAGCGCCTCGGGGACATCTACGACAAGGGACTGGTCGGCATCTCGCGCGACTACGCCGAGTCCCTCAAGTGGTACAACGCCGCGCGCGTTCTCGGCTGCGATGTCCCGACGGCGAAGAGCCGTAACTAGGCTTTACCTCCAGTCCCCGCGATAAATAATTAGAATTAAGTCACGGCGCCCGCAGAGGCGCGCCGCGCGCACACACTTGGGGGGACCATGAGCGAGCGCGCTCAGCAGGCTGACGACGCCGACGCAACCGTAGTTCTTCCGACGCCCGGCCGAAAACGCAGCGCGTTCGCCCCGTCGATCGAGCGCCACGCCGCCGCGGCGGACCTTGCAGCGCTCGGCGGACTGAATCCCCTGGTCGAGGCGGCGAATCCGATCCTTGCCGCCGTCCCCCAGATCCGCCATGCCCTGCGCCATCCCGACCCCGAAGGATTGCGCGCGCGGCTGCGCGAGCAGGTCGATGGCTTCGAGCGCAGCGCAAGCGCCGCGGGCATCGCGGAAGACCAGATCCAGACCGCGCGCCTCGCCTTGTGCGCCTTGCTCGATGACTCTGCCGCTGCGACGCCGTGGGGAAGCGACTGGCCGCAGAACGGCCTTTCGGCCGAGCTGGCGGGCGAATCGAACAGCGGCGAGAAGTTCTTCAGCGTGCTTGACGCGATGCTCGCCGAGCCGGAGCGGCATACCGACCTCCTCGAGTTCTTCTATATCTGCCTCGCGCTCGGCTTCGAGGGCCGCTACCGCAGCGGCGAGGGCAGCCGGCAGGCGCTCACGCAAGCGCGCACGCGTCTCTACGAATTCATCGAGCAGCGCCAGGGCAAGCAATCGACCGAGCTGTCCGCCCGCTGGCGCGGCGCCGAGGTGCGCGCCCGGCGGGTGTCCGGCGCTCTTGCGCTTTGGGGCGTCGCCTCCGCCTGCGTGCTCGTCCTTGCCGGCCTTTATTTCGGCTATAGCGTGCTCCTCGGCGCGAAGTCCGACCCCGTGGCGCGCGAGCTCGCCCGGCTCAAGCTGCCGGGGATTGCGCTGGCCGCTGTCCCACGAGCAGCGCCCAAGCCCGGCGCCGTTCCGATCAGCGGGGAGCTGGCGAAGACGATTGGCGGCTCGGACGCACAAGTCTCCGATGCCGCGGATGGCACGCTGATTCTCCTCAAGGCGGACCAGCTTTTCGCGCCGGGCAGCGCGCGGCCGGACGCGAAGGTGTTCCCCGTGATCCAGCGCGTCGCCGAAGCGCTGGACAAGGTGCCCGGCGCGATCATCGTCACCGGGCACACGGACGATCAGCCGATCAGGACGGCGCGGTTTCCTTCGAACTGGGAGCTCTCCACCGAGCGCGCGCGTTCCGTCGTTGCATTGATGGCGGCTGAAATGAAGGATCCGACGCGGCTGCGCGCGGAAGGATTGGCGGATTCCGAGCCGCTCGCGCCGAACGACAATGCCGCCAACCGCGCGAAGAACCGGCGAGTCGCGATCATCCTGCGGGGGGGCTCATGAGCTTCGCCTGGCTGACGGGACGCCTCGCCGTCGGCGCGGCCGCCTGGATCGCTTTTTCGGCGGCCGTCTGGTTCGCCGGAGATACCGTGGTGCTCGGCGGCTACCGGCCGCTCGAAGGTCCCATCGAGCGCATCGCGCTGATCGTCGCCATCGGCATCCTCTGGGGCGGCTGGGAGCTCTGGCGCACGCGCAAGGCGGCGAAGGAGAACGAGCGCCTTCTCGACGGGCTCGTCGGCGGCTCGCTCGATGCCGATTCGGCACAGCGTGCGGCCCATGAGCTCACCGTGCTTCGCAAGCGCTTCCAGGACGCGCTTGCGGTCCTGCGCAAGTCGCGCTTTCGCACGCCGCAAGGCGAGCGGCGCACGGTATCGCAGCTTCCCTGGTACATGTTCATCGGCGCGCCGGGCTCGGGCAAGACGACCGCGCTCCTCAACGCCGGGCTTCGGTTCCCGCTCGGCGACCCGCGCGCGGGAGAGCAGGCGCTGCAAGGCGTCGGCGGCACACGCAACTGCGACTGGTGGTTCACGGACCAGGCGGTGCTGGTCGATACCGCCGGGCGCTACACCACCCAGGAGAGCGATCACCAGGCAGATTCCGCTGCCTGGCTCGGATTTCTCGACCTCCTCAAGCGCTTCCGGCCGCGCCAGCCGCTGAACGGCGTGATCATCACGCTCAGCATCTCCGATCTAGTCTGGCGTGGTGGTGGCGTCCATGCGAGAGCTCCCGACGTTTCTTGCGCGTTTCGCGCACCCGCGCGGCGCACGCAAGCGCGCGCGGCACGGCTGCGCCCCATCAGGCTTCCACTGCTGGGGCTGCGCGGCTGTAGGAGGC
>DATDCR010000405.1:0-2228 GCA_036524215.1 Burkholderiales bacterium | reverse complement strand
GGGGATGATCAGGTGCCCGGTGAGGCTGTACACCTTCGCCACCTGGTAGTGGTTCTGGGCAAGCACGGTGGGCTCGTTGTTCTCGGCGCCGTCTACGACGCCGGTCTGCATCGCGGAGTAGAGCTCGTTGAAGCCCATCGCGACGCCGTTGCCGCCCATCGCGTTCATCGTCTCGACGAAGATCGGATTGCCCATCATGCGGACCTTCATGCCCTTCAGGTCGGCGGGCTTGGTGACGGGCTTGTTCGAGTAGACGTTTCGCGTGCCGGCGTCCATCCAGCCGAGCGCGATCAGGCGGATCTGCGGGTTGGCGCTGATCTTGGCGAGCAGCTCCTCGCCGATCGGGCCGTCGATCACCTTCCGCATGTGCGCCTCGTCGCGGAAGATGAAGGGCATGTTGAAGACGTTCAGCTCGTCGATCACCGGGCCGAGCGCGCCGACCGAGATGCGCGCGATCTGCAGCGCGCCGACCTGCGCCTGCTCGATCATCTCCTTCTCGCCGCCGAGCTGCATCTGCGGATACATCTGCAGCGTGAGGCGGCCGCTGGTCGCTTTCTCGAGCTTGGCGCCCATGCGCACGATCGCCTCGACGGTCGGATAGCCGAGCGGGTGGACGTCGGAAGCCTTGATCACCATTTTCTGTTGCGCCTGTGCGGGGGCGAGCGTGCAGGCAAGCGCAGCGGCCGCGGCAGCGAGAACGAAACGGGGGAAACCCATGAATCCTCCTCTGGTAAGATTCATCAGTCATCATACAACTGGGAAATCAGGCGTCAAGGCATGCGCATCCGCCCGCTAGCGACGGAGCACAAGCTCTCGCGGCAGCTCTTCGAGCAGCTCGCCGGCGAGATCAGGAGCGGGCGCCTTGCGCCCGGCGAGCGGCTGCCGACCGAGGAAGCGCTGACGCGTGCGGCGCGCGTTTCGCGCACGGTCGTGCGAGAGGCGGTCGCCGCGCTGCGCGCCGAAGGACTGGTGATCACGCGCCAGGGCGTCGGCGCCTTCGTCTCCGAGTCGCCGCAGCACACGCCGTTCCGCATCGAGCCCGAGCGCCTGCAGTCGCTCGACGACATCCTCAACGTGATGGAATTGCGCCTCGGCGTCGAGATCGAGTCGGCGGGTCTTGCCGCCGAGCGCGCGACGAAGCTGCAGGTGCGCGCCATCCGGTCTGCCCTGAGCGCCATCGAGGAAGCCATCAATGCGGATCGCTCGGCGGTCGACGAGGATCTCGCGTTCCACCACGCCATCGCCGAAGCGACCGGCAATCCGGAATTCGCGCGCTTCCTGCAGTTCATCGGGCGGCACCTGATCCCGCGCCGCACGGTGAGCGGCCTGCCCGAGCGCATGGGCGGCCGGCGCGCCTACCTCGCCATCATCCAGGAGGAGCACCGCCGCATCCACGATGCGATCGCCGGCGGCGACGCAAAAGCTGCCCGCGAAGCCATGCGCCGCCACCTCACGCGCTCGCTCGACCGCTACCGCAAGCTCGCCGCCGAGCGCAAAAAAGCGGCTTAAATAGGGACAGACCCTATTTTTCTCATTTGAAGATCCTTCTCACTCATTCGCCGGAGGCGCTGAAGCTCTATTACGGCGAGCGTGCGCTCGCCGGCCTTCGCCGCGTCGGCGAAGTCAAATTGCACGAGGGCAAGAACCCGCTGGAGGGCGAAGCGCTGATTGCCGCCGCGGCCGATTGCGAGCTCATCGTCTCCTATCGCCAGTCGCCTGCACCCGCGCAGCTCTTCGAGCGCCTGCCGAAGCTCGTCGCCTTCCTGCGCTGCGCGATCGACATCCGCAACGTGGACGTGGCCGCAGCGAGCAAGGCCGGCGTGCTCGTCACGCAGGCAAGCGCCGGATTCGTCACCTCCGTTGCCGAGCTCGTGGTCGGCTTCCTGATCGACCTTTCGCGCGGCATGACGAGCTCCACCATCGACTATCGCGCCGGCCGGGTTCCCGCCGCCTCCATGGGCAAAGAGCTCAAGGGCGCCACGCTCGGCGTCATCGGCTACGGCGCCATCGGCAAGGAGGTCGTGCGCATCGGCAAAGCGCTCGGCATGCGGGTGCTGGTGAACGACCCCTACCAGAACGTGGACCAGGTTCGGCTGGACGAGCTCTTGGCCCAGTCGGATTTCGTCGTCCCGCTCGCGGTCGCGACGCCCGAGACGGAGAACCTGATCAATGCCGCCGCCCTCGCGAAAATGAAGCGCGGTGCTTACCTCATCAACGTCTCGCGCGGC
>DATDCR010000404.1:0-9307 GCA_036524215.1 Burkholderiales bacterium | reverse complement strand
GCAGAACCGCGGGTTGACGCTGATGAAGCGCCCGTCGAGGCTGGTATGCGCGATGCCGACGCCGGCGTGATCGAAGGTCGCCCGATAGCGCGACTCGATGGCACGCTTTTCCCCCTCCACTTTGGCGCGGCGCCGTTGCGTGCCGAGCAGGCCGAGCGCGAAGAGCGCGACCAGCACCGTCGCGACGATGGCGCCCAGCAGATACGTCCGGCGGTGCGCTTCGAAGTCGGCAAACACGTCGGCTTCCGCCGTGCCCACGCTGATCACGAGCGGATAACCGCGCACGAGGCGATAACTGTGATAGCGCGCAAGCCCGTCGGTCCGGGCGCCGGCGGAGACATAGTGCCCGCTCGGTTCCCTGGCGGCGAGCGAGAGCAGGCGGCTGTCGTTCATGTCCTGCCCGAGGCTTTCTTCGTGGCCGATGCGCCGCGCCCGCACCACGCCGTCGAGGCCGACGAGCTGGATCATGCCGCGCTCGCCCAGATCGAGCGACTTGTAGGCATGCAGGAAATAGCGCGGATCGAGGCCGACCGAAACCACGCCCGCGAACGACCCATCCCGAGCGGTCATCCGGCGCGAGAGCGAAATTACCGTCTTGCCGGTGACGCGGCCCTTGAAGGGGCGGGAAATGAAAAGGCGATCCGCCGGCTGTTCGCGCAGGAAGACGAAGAAGTCCGTGCTCGCCACGTCCATCGCGCCAGGACGGCCGTCCTGCCCGAGCACCTTGCCGCTCGCGTCGACGACGAGATAGTTCGGAATCAGCGCGTCGTCGAGAAGCCCGGCGTCGAAGAGCTCGCGCAGGTTGGCGATCTCCCGGTGCTGCTCGTACTGGTGGCGCAGGAAGATGAGCGCCTGGTCCGCCGAGCGGATCGTGCGCAGGGTCTGCTCTTCGAAGGCGACGGCGAGGTTGTCGTTCTGCCGCACCGCGTCGTCGACGACCTCGCTGCGCTCGAAGCCGATGCGCTCGAGGGTCAGGGCCCAGCCGGCCGCGATCAGCGCCGCGCAGGCCAGCAGGATCCACAGGGATGGGCGCCGCAGCATGCGAGCCATTTCAGCGGCCCGGGCCCGCGCGCCTTTGATTCAGGTCAATTGACGCCGCCTTCCGGCGTCAGACTAGGTTCGGGCCTTGCCCCGCCTGCCCCGCAGGTGGGCCACGGGGGCGATGAAGTGCGCGCTCGGGTACGCCGCGAGTGCGGCTTCCAGGCTCGCGAACGTCGCGAGGACGCCCGTGCTCGCGCGCTTCGCCCGGCGCGCGTGAGGCGGCGTGCGCCAGCCATAGACGTCGAAGCGCCCGCCGCCGCGACGTTCACCGCGCTCGATGGTGTGCCACGGGAATGGCAGCTCCTCGTCGAGCAGGATCGTCAGGCACCTGCCGCGCTGCTTTGCGCGCCGCGCGGCGAGCTCGTCGACGTTGGTCCGATCCATGTTTGGCAGGATGCGCCCAAATCCCCGGTGGTTCTTGCGTCACATCAAGCGCGCCTTGAAACTTGCCGGCGGCTAGCGCGGCCGCTTGGCACCCCGGCTGACGATGTCGGCGGCGGCCAGCAAGACCGCTTCGGGCACCGCCTTCTTTCCTTCCAGATAGGCTTCGAGCTCTTCGTACGAGATCCACAGCGCCGCGCACAGGGCTTTCTTGCTGCCCGCGATCTCGAGCGCCCGCTTGAGCTTGCGCACCGCTGGGGTCATTTGCGCGCGGTTTGCTGCTCGAGGCAGCGCACGAACTCGTCGACCAGCTCCTCGACGACGAACTTGGGCACGGATTTCCTGTAGCGCCGGATTTCCATCGCGCGCGCCCGCACATGAAGCGCCATGTCAACCACCGGGCCGGTGCTCCACCGCTCGCACAGCCATCCCGCCTGGGCGAGCAGGCAGTCGACGACGTGGTCGAAATCGCCCTGGCGCACGCGCTGGCGCCTCAGCGTCTCGATGATTCGCTCCAATTCGGCGAGCCTGTTCGGCATCTGTGCGCTCTTGCAGGCGGGGCAGGACAAACAGATAAGGCAATATTACCGCGCAAAACTGCCGCCTAACCCACGTCGAGCCGACCAGGTCGGGTGTCGGCGCCGGAAGCGATGCACCTCAGCGCTTGATCAATCGCAAAGCTGCCGGTCAAAAAGCACTGGTTTTTGTTCACGCTCGCGGCTGTGCTTGACCCACGTCATCATGCCGGCCGCGGAAATTCGTAGGCTGTCGGCATGGGAACCCTTTCGACTGTTGCCCGCCGAAGCTCCTTCGAGGCGCTGCGCAGGCTGCGCGCCTTCGAGAAGCACAACCTGCCGTTCCTAAGGACCTGCGAGGATCGCGAGCTGACCTGCGAGGTCGGTTATCGCCAGGCGCTCGGCAGGCCGCTGACGATCAAGGAGGCGTTCCTCCTCGACATCGGATCCGTGGCCACGGTGCAGCGCCAGCTGCGCCGCCTGCGCCATGACGGCGCCATCGCGCAGGTGCGCTCCAAGGAAGACGCGCGGGTGGTGAACCTGACGCTCACGCCGCGCGCGTCGCGGGCCTTCGCCGCCTACGGGCGGATGATCCACCCGCGCTAGGCCGGCCGGTCCCGCAGGCGTTGCGCGCTACTTGCCGGTCTTCGGCGCGGTCGAGCCGACCGCCGCGGGCGTGTTCTTGGTCGCCAGGCGCTTGATGAGCCCGTCGATGCCCTCCTGCTTCACCACCGCATCGAACTCCGAGCGATAGGTCAGCACCAGGCTCACGCCTTCGACGGTGATGTCGTACACCTTCCAGCCCTCGCCGGTCTGGCGCATCTGGAAGTCGATCGGCAGAGGCTGGCCGCCCGGGCGCACGAACTGCGTGCGCACCGTCGTGTCCTCGGGGTCCTGCTTGCCGCGCGAGGGCAGCACCTTCAGGGTCTGGCCCTGGTAGGCGCCGATCGCGTTCGAGTAGGTGCGCACCAGCATGTTGCGGAACTCGGTGACGATCTTCTTGCGCTGCTCCGGCGTGGCCTGCTTCCAGGCGCGCCCGACCGCGAGCTGCGTGGCGTGCTCGAAGTCGATGTAGGGCAGCACCTTCTCCTCGGCGAGCTTGACCGCCTTGTGCTTGTCGCCGGCGGCGAGATCCTTGTCGCTCTTGACTGCCGCCAGCACCTCGTCGGTGATCTTCTGCACCAGCTGATCGGGCGCCAGGTTCTGCTGTGCCGCCGCGGGAAACGCGGCGCCGAACGCCAGCGCCAGGCCGACCATCATCGCGAAAAGCTGCTTCATGCCGTTGCCTTCTCCTTCTGGCTCGATCCTTTGAACATGCCCGGCTCGAGCGAGTGCCGCTCGAGCAGGCGGTAGAACTCCGTGCGGTTGCGGCCGGCGAGGCGGGCCGCCTTGGTCACGTTGCCACCCGTGATTTTAAGGATTCTCACCAGATAGTCACGCTCGAAGGCCTTGCGCGCCTCGTCGAGCGGCGTGAGCGCCGTATCGGCGACGTCGAGCGCCTGGCGCACGAGCGATTCCGGAATCACCTCGGTGGCGGCGAGCGCGACGGCCTGCTCGACGACGTTCAGGAGCTGGCGCACGTTGCCCGGCCACGGCGCCGAGACCAGCACCTCCATCGCCTCGGGCGAGAACTGCAGCCGGCCGCGGCGATAGCGCTCGGCGAGCTTGGTGAGCGCGTGGTTGGCGATGAGCGGGATGTCCTCGCGCCGCTCGGCGAGCGACGGGATGTAGAGCTTCACCACGTTCAGGCGGTAGTAAAGGTCCTCGCGGAACTCGCCCGACTGGATGCGCTCCTCGAGCTTGCGGTGCGTGGCCGAGATGACGCGCACGTCGATGTCATGCGACTCGTGCGAGCCGACGGGGCGGATCTTGCGCTCCTCGAGCGCGCGCAGCAGCTTCACCTGCAGCGAGAGCGGCATGTCGCCCACCTCGTCGAGGAACAGCGTGCCTTCGGTCGCGGCCTGGAACAGGCCGCGCCGGTCGGCGACCGCGCCGGTGAAGGAGCCTTTCTTGTGGCCGAAGAGCTCCGACTCGAGCAGTCCTTCCGGGATCGCACCGCAGTTCACCGCGATGAAGGGCGCCTCGCGCCTTGCGCTCGCGCGGTGGATGGCGCGTGCCAGCAGCTCCTTGCCGGTGCCGCTCTGGCCGAAGATGCAGACGCTCGCATCCGAGGCCGCGACACGGCGTGCCTGCGCGAGCAGGTCTTCCATGGCGGAAGAGCGCGTCATGATCTCTGCGCGCCAGCTCTCGCGCTCGCCGGCCGGCGGGCTCGACAGGCGCATCGCCTCGGCCACGGTGTCGAGCAGCACCTTCGGCTCGAAGGGCTTGGTGAGGAAGCTGAAGACGCCGCGGCGCGTCGCGCTGACCGCCTCGGGGATGGTGCCGTGCGCCGTCAGGATCACCACCGGCAGCGAGGGCGAATCGCGGTGGATGGCGTCGAACAGCGCCATGCCGTCCATGCCCTCCATGCGCAGGTCCGTGACCACGACCTGCGGGCGCGAGACGGCCAGGCTCGCGAGCGCTGCGTCGCCCGATTCGACCGCCGTCACCTCATAGCCGGCGGCCGAAAGCCGCATTGCGATCAGCTGCAGCAGGTCCTTGTCGTCGTCGACCAGCAGGACCTTGGCGCTTTCGCGGACCTTGGGAGTGTCACCGCTCATTTTTCAAACCTTCCTCTCCTCAGAAAACCGCCCGATTCTCGCCCGGGCGTCGTTACGCGGCGTCGGCCAGTGCACGCGCCGAACGGCGCGGAAGCGTGACGCGGAAATGGGCGCCCTGCGCCGCGCCCGGGGCACCCGTGCCATTGGGCATGACGGCGATCTGGCCGCCATGCGCCTCGGCGAACTCGCGCGCGATGGCGAGCCCGAGGCCGCTGCCCTTGATGCCGCCTTCGCGCCCCGCCTCCGCCTTGGTGCGGCCGCGGAAAAACAGGTTGAAGATCGACTCGCGCTCTTCCGCCGGCACGCCGGGGCCGGTGTCGAGCACCTCGATCACCGCCTCACCGGCCAGGGCTCTCGCCCGCACGGTGATCGTGCCGCCCGACGGCGTGAACTTCACCGCGTTCGACACGAGGTTGTCGACGATCGAGCGCAGCTTCTGGGGATCGGCTTCGAGCGATGCGGCTTGCGCTTCGATTGTAAGGCGTAATCCCTTCGCCTGCGCCGCCAGCTCGTGCGAGCGCACGGCTTCGCGCACCAGCTCGTCGAGCGCCACCGTGCGCACCTCGAGGGAGGCGGCCGCATGCAGCGCGCGCTGGTAGTCGAGCAGCTCCTCGATCAGGCGCTGCAGCTTGACGCTGTTGTCCCGCATGATCGAGACCACCTGCTTCTGCGGCGGGGCGAGCGGCCCCGCGACCTGGTCGTGCAGGAGCTCGGCGCCCTCGCGCAGCGCGGTGAGCGGGGTCTTCAGCTCGTGCGAGACATGGCGCAGGAAGCGGTTCTTCTGCGTCTCGAACTCGTCCAGCCGCCGTCGCAGCCAGTCGAGCCGGCGCCCGAGGTAGCGCAGGTCCTCCGGGCCGCGCACCGCGATCGGCCGCGAGAAATCGGCGCCGCCGAGCTGGCGGATGGCGCCGTCGATCTCGGAGATCGGCCGCGCGATATAGCGCGTGAGGGCGAGCGCGATGGTCAGGGCCACGGCCGTGCTGAGGAAGACCAGCACGATGAGGCCGGTCTGCACCTGCTCGGCCTTGAGGCGCAGGCGGTGCACCTCGCGGTCGACGATGCGGTTATTGATGGCCAGCACCTCGCGCGCGCTGTCGATGAGGCCGTCCATGCGCAGGCTGACGGTCTTCGTGTCGAGCTTCGGGCGCGGATGCTCGGTAAGGAGGTCGTAGAGGCTCTGCTCCTGGTCCACCGTGCGCGAGAGCGCCGCGACCTGCGAATCGTCGAGCGGCAGCTGGGCGATCTCGTCGGCGAGCTGCTTGAAGCTGCGGTGGATGCGAGCGTAGTCGACCGCCAGCTCGGGATCGTTCAGCACCGCCATCTGCTGCGCCACCCGCTCGATCGCCGCGATGCGATCGACGAGCGAGCGGCTGGCGCGCGCGGCCTGCGAGGCATTGAACACCGCCGTACGGCTAAGCCCGGCGAGGCGCTCCGTGTTCCAGGCCGAATAGGCGAGCGCCCCCACCAGCGGCAGCATGACCAGCGTGAAGCCGGTGAGCAGCAGGCCGAGGAACGAGCGCGGGTAAGGCAGCGCCGCAGCCAGCCGTCGGGCAGCGCCTTTGAAGCCATCGTGCATTGCCAAATAGTTCCATGAGCTTCGACCGCGGCCAATGTCACTTGTTCACGACAGTGTTGCTTCTTCCTCTCGTCGTCGCGCGGCGACAACACTCGCCGGCTCGACGCCCAGGATCCGGTTCGCTCCGACGACCGTGCAATGCGAGGGCACGTCGCGCGTCACGACCGCATTGGCGCCCACGGTTGCGCCGC
Organism: Burkholderiales bacterium; assembly: GCA_036524215.1. Lineage (GTDB taxonomy): Bacteria > Pseudomonadota > Gammaproteobacteria > Burkholderiales > SG8-39 > SCGC-AG-212-J23. Next base: position 2,943 of record DATDCR010000404.1, on the reverse strand, counting down.
GGCCTATGCGCACCGGGCCGAGCACCTTCGCGCCCGGGCCGATGTAAACGTTATCCTCGATCACAGGCAGGGCGCCGCCGTTGCCCGACACTGGGGCACGGTCCGTTCGGCTTACGTGCTTGCGGCCGATGGTGACCTGGTGCATCAGGGTCACGCGGCTGCCGATGCGCACGCCGCGCTCGACCACGATGCCGAAGGGAACCGGCATTAATACCGGCGAGCGCAGGCGCCCCTCGATGCGGCAATTCAGCACTATTGCCGCCAGGCGGCCGACGAGCGGCGCCTGCAGCAGCCGGGCGCCGAGCGGATTGGCCCCGACCACCGCGTCGGGAAAACGCCGCTCCACGCGGCATTCCATCCAGCGCAGGATCGCGCCTTCCACCTGGGCAAGCGCCGAGGGAAGCGGCAGATCGCGTGCGATGGCGATGGCATCGGGGTGATCGAGGTCGGGCGGGCCGTCGAAAACAATGCGAAAGTCGGCGCCATGGGCGCCGCCGGCGCGGTCTTCGAACAGATCGAGCCCGAGCGGCGCGAGGCGGCCCTGCACATGGGTCATCAGGTTCGTGCGCTGCACGCTTTCGCGCCCGGTAAAGACCACCGAGACCCGCCGCCGCGGCAGCCGCGGCCAGCGCACCCGGCGCAGGCCGCGCCGCAACTCGGCAAGGCGCGCGCGCAGCGCGAGCCAGTTGCCGTGCCGCGCCGCCTGCGCGATGAGCCGGGCGTGCGCTTCGTCACGCCAGTAGCGCTGCACGAGCGCCGTCGTTTCCTGCGGCGCTTCGCGCCATAGCCCGCTCAGCCAGGAAGCGCGATCGAGGGGCAGTGCGCCCTGCTCGACCGAATCGACCAGCCCGCAGATGAACAGCGCATCGGCCGAGGCGCCTTCCTCCGCGCCGACGAACAGGCGCGCCGCCAGGAAGCGCGGCCGGCCGAGCTCATCGCTCCACACGAAAGTCGCGCGCCAGCCGCGCCGCGCCGAGCGCTCGAGCTCGACCAGGCGCAGGTCGAATTCCTGCGCGAAGCGGGCGAGGAGCCGCGGCAGCTCCGGCAGCGACGCCCGCGCTACCGCGATGTCGATCTCGGGCGGCGCGCTCTCCGGGAAAGCGCTCGCGTCGCCGATCAGCCGGAATGCCACCCCTCCCTCGCGCATGCGCTCTAGTAGCGCTTCTGCGACGTAGCCCCGTTCTTCCATCAGCTGTCGTTGAACACCGTAGCCACCGTTCTCGCCTTGCAGCGCGCCAGCCGGCGGCGCAGACGCGCGAGCCGATGCGCGTCCTCGCCGGGCTTTACGACGAGGAGCGCGCCGCCGGCAAGCGCGGCAAACATTTCGGGGTCGGGCCCGCGCTCGAGCGCCGGCGTATCGATCAGCACGACGCGAAACGGACGCGAGGCGGCCTGCAGGAAATGCCTCAGGCGCGGCCGGCTGAGGAGCTCGAGCGGATCTTCGCGCACCGCGCCCGCGACGAGCACGGCGAGATTTTCCCTGCATGCGGCGATCTGCACATCGCGGCCGTCGAGAAGGTCGGCCAGCCCGCGCCGGTTCGGCAGCCCGAACTTGCCGTGCACGCCGGGGCTGCGGAAGTCGGCGTCGACGAGCAGCGTGCGCTCTCCCATCTCGGCGAAGATGCCCGCGAGCTCGGCCGCCACGGACGTGCGCCCGTCGCCCGAGGCGAGGCTCACGACCGGCAACAAGGTGCGTCTGCCGTCGAACCAGTGGACCAGCAGCTGCTGCGCGAGCGCGCGCAGCGCTTCGCGTCGAAGCGGACGCGCCGCCAGCAGCGGCTCGTCGATCACCGCGACGAGGTCGCGCTCGCTGCGTACCGGACGACGGCGCTGCTCCCGCCATAGCGTGAACGCCACCCCGAGCGCGAGCCCGAGCACGGCGCCGATCGCGAGATCGATCCAGAGCGGGCGCAGGGTGGGCACATGCAACGGCAGGTAGGTGCGCGGCATCAGCGCGTGGAGCGCGTAGGCGAGCGCGAGCGCCGCCACGAGGGCGTGCACGATGGGCCGCACGTCGGGAGGCGTGCGCAGGTCTACGGGACGCATCAGGGGCGAGGACAGATGCAACGTACGTGCCAAGCTTAATAATCAATACCTTCAACGCATGAGAACTATGCCCGCCGCATAGTCCTGTTGCCCCCCGGCGACAAACATTCGCGTCACATGCCGCCCACTAGAATCGCCGCAAACATCTACAGAAAGGGTTTCCCCTGATGTTGCGCGGCATCCTGAAGGCGCTGGGAGTCGGACTGCTGGCTCCGGTGAGCGCCCTGGCTTTCGAAGCGGTCGATGTGCTGCATCCTTCCACGACCGGAATCTATCCCGCCTACCCGAGCGAGCCGCTGCCGCTGCGCCAGCTGTGGGGACAGCTCGGCATGATGTACGACACGAACATCCTGCGGCGAACGACGGGCGACAACAGCGAGTTCGTCACGCGTCTGGGCCTCGGCGGCTCGCTCGATCAGCGCGTCGTCGGCCGGCAGGGGCTCCATCTCGAGGGGCGCGCCGACGGGTACGTCTACAACAAGTTCAGCGAACTCGACAACGTCGGCTACGGCGGCCTGGCGGAATGGCGCTACGAGGTCGGCAACGACCTCGCCGGCGCCATCGGCGTGTCGCGGCGCAAGTTCCAGGCGAATCTGTCGGAGATCCAGCGCGCGACGCGCGATCCCATCACGGAGACGAGCGCGGTGGCCAACGCCCGCTACCGCATCGGGCCGCATTTCGGCCTGCGCGGCGCCGCCACCGCCATGCACTACAACCGCCCTTCGCGCGCCGAGGCCAATACGCGCACCACGATCGTCGGCGGCGGCGTCGATTACGTGACCGACCTCGGCAACACGGTCGGCGTCGAGGTCCAGGAAGCGCGCGGCGATGCGCCGGTCAACGAGCTGGTCGATCCGCTCGGCCAGTTCGTCAATAACGACTACCGCCAGCGCGATG
>DATDCR010000403.1:0-7798 GCA_036524215.1 Burkholderiales bacterium | reverse complement strand
CGTCGGCCTGCCCGACGCCGAGGTGCGCGAAGCACGCGATCGCGTGCGCGCCGCCCTTAATCACGCGCATTTCGAGTTTCCGGCCCGTCGCATCACCGTCAACCTGGCGCCGGCCGAGTTGCCGAAGGATTCGAGCCGGTTTGATCTGCCCATCGCTCTCGGCATTCTTGCCGCAATCGGGCAGCTCGCGGCCGATGCCCTGAATGGGCAAGAATTCGCCGGCGAGCTTTCATTGACCGGCGAGTTGCGACCCGTTCGCGGAGCGCTTGCCATGGCGTTGTCCGCGCGCGGCGCCGGTCGCGCGTTCGTCCTGCCGGAAGGCAATGCGCCGCAGGCCGCTCTGGCGGAAGGCGCGCGCATCCTGCCTGCGAAGTCATTGCTCGAGGTGGTCGGCCATCTGGCTGATGAAGCGCGCCTCGCCGAATATGCGGGCGAGCTGCCGACGCCGAGAATCTCCTATGCGGACTTCAACGAAGTCAAAGGCCAGCAGCAGGTGAAGCGGGCGCTGGAAGTCGCCGCGGCGGGAGGCCACAGCGTTTTGATGGTCGGGCCACCGGGCGCGGGGAAATCGATGCTGGCGTCCCGCTTTCCGGGAATCCTGCCACCCCTGACCGAAGCCGAAGCGCTCGAAGTCGCGGCGGTGCATTCCGTCTCGAGCAGCGGGTTCGACGCGGCACGCTGGGGGGAACGTCCCTTCCGCGCGCCGCACCATAGCGCTTCCGCGGCGGCCTTGGTTGGCGGCGGCAACCTGCCGCGCCCGGGCGAGATCTCGCTTGCGCACCACGGCGTGCTGTTCCTGGACGAGCTGCCGGAGTTCGATCGCGATGTGCTCGAAGCGCTGCGCGAGCCGATCGAGAGCGGACGGGTGGCGATCTCGCGAGCGGCACGCCAAGTGCAATTCCCCGCTCGTTTCCAGCTCGTTGCGGCCATGAATCCATGCCCCTGCGGCCATTGCGGCGACCGTAGCGGACGCTGTCGCTGCACGCCCGAGCGCATCGCCAGGTACAGAGGGCGAATTTCCGGCCCGCTCGCCGATCGCATCGATATCAAGCTCGAAGTGCCGGCGCCGCGCGAAGGAGAGCTCATTGCCGCAGCCGCGGGCGAGGCGACGGAAAGCATCGCCGCCCGCGTCGCGAAGGCACGCGAAGCGCAGGTGCGCCGACAAGGAAAACCCAATGCGCTCCTCGGCAGCCGGGAGATCGACCACTACTGTGCGACGGGCCGGGAAGGCTCGGAACTGTTGCGGCACGCTCTCGCCCGTTTGCTGCTTTCTGCGCGCGCGTACCATCGAGTCCTGCGGGTGGCGCGATCGATCGCCGATCTCGCCAGCGCCGGCACGATTGCTGCCGAGCACGTGGCCGAGGCCATCCAGTACCGGCGTCTCGACGCGAGCTTCTAGCGGCCATGGCCACCTACGCGATTGGAGACGTGCAAGGCTGCCTGGATGAGCTGCATGCCCTCCTCGAGCTTTGCGAGTTCAAGGCTGCCTCCGATCGCCTTTGGTTCGTCGGCGATCTCGTGAACCGCGGCCCGAAGTCGGTCCAGGTGCTGCGCTTCGTACGCGATCTGGGCGAGCGCGCCGTGACCGTGCTTGGCAACCATGACCTGCATCTCGTGACACAACACGAGGGTTTCGAGCGGCCGCGCGGCGATGACACCTTCCAGGACGTGCTTCGGGCGCCTGACCGGAAGGATCTCGTTGATTGGCTGCGCAAGCGGCCGATGATGCATGTGGCAGAGGGCTATGCCATGGTGCACGCCGGCCTGGTTCCCGAGTGGACCATCGCCAAGGCGCTGCGGCTCGCGAAGGAAGTCGAAGCCGCGCTCGCGGCTGACGATTACCGCGAGTTTCTGTCCAACATGTACGGCAGCAAACCTGCGCGCTGGAGCGACGCTCTGGTGGGCTGGGACCGCCTGCGCGTGATCGTCAACGCGATGACGCGGATGCGTTATTGCTCCCGCGACGGAAAGATGGAGTTCCACGCCAAGGGGAAACGCGCGCCGCGGGGCTACCACCCGTGGTTCGAGGTCCGGGCGAAGGAAAATACGCCCATCATCTGCGGTCACTGGTCCGCGCTCGGCGTGAAAATGGACAAGCAGCTCGCGGCCCTCGACAGCGCCTGCGTGTGGGGCGGCAAGCTCACCGCCATGCGCCTGGAGGATCGGCGGCTCTTCCAGGTAACATGCCGCGGCTATCAGGCTGCCGGAGGCGAAGGATGACGAGCTGCGTGTTCTGCCGCATCGTGACGAAAGAGATTCCCGCGGCGGTCGTCTACGAAGATGAGGTGACGATCGCGTTCATGGACGCCGGCCAGGTCAATCCCGGCCATGTGCTGGTTGCGGCCAAGGAGCACGCCGAGAATCTCTACGAATTGAACGATCGCCAGGCCGGCGCCCTGCTCCGCGCCGCCGCCCGCGTGGCGCGCGCGATCCGCGCCGCGTTCAAGCCCGAGGGCCTATCCGTCTATCAAGCGAACGGCAAGGCGGCCGGGCAGACCGTATTCCACTACCACATGCATCTCTTGCCGCGCCATGCCGAGGACGGCATGGCCCTCACCTGGCCGGTCAAGAATCCGCCGCGGGAAAAGCTGGCCGAATACGCCGCGGCGATTCGACGCGAACTCGGTTAGGGCGTAACGCGGGTCACGCCACCGGAGCTGAGTAACCGGACCCGCTGGCCGGGCGTGAATTGCACGTCGGCTTCCTGGACGATGGCACGCATCTCGCCGCTGTCGAGCCGCACCGTGATCTCGAACGCTTCGTGCTGCGTGGCCTTGTTCTCGAGCGCGTTTCCGGCGACGCCGCCGGCGACTGCACCGAGCACAGCGGCAGCCGAAGAGCCGGCGCCATGGCCGACCTGGCTTCCGGCGATGCCGCCGATCGCGCCGCCAGCGCCGCCGCCGATGCCCGACTGGCTTCCCGCCAGCGTCACCTTGCGCACGGAGTCGACAGTCGCCATGCGCACGGTCTGCTCGCGGCCGGCTTCGTGTTTGTCGTAGACGTTCGCCGATTCGTGGGTGATGCAACCTGCGAGCAGGCCGGCGAGCGCTACCGCAAGAATTGTGGTCTTCACGGCACCTATCCTTTCCAGGGTGAATAACCGAAGGCGCGACGGAATCGCGCCTCGATCTCTTCGCGCGTGGCGGCGTGGTTCTGGGCGCCGCGTTTCGCGATTTTGATCGCTCCCATCACTGCCCCGAGTTTACCCGTGCTCGGCCAGTCCCAGCCGTGCGAGATTCCATAAAGCAAGCCGGCACGGTACGCATCGCCACAGCCGGTCGGGTCGACGACCTTCTCTGCTTCAACGCACGCCACCTCGTGACGTTGACCTTTGGCAAGAATTACCGATCCCTTCGCCCCCATCGTGTAGACGAGCGCCCTGACCTTGCCCGCGATCTGCTCGAGCGAGCGCCCGGTGCGCTCCTCGAGCATCTTGCCTTCGTAATCGTTGACGGCGACGTAATCCGCCACGGCGAGAAAACTCTCCAGCTCGGCGGGCGAAAACATCGGCAGTCCTTGCCCCGGATCGAACAGCACCTGCATGCCCGCTTCGGCCGCTTGCTTTGCATGCTGCAGCATGCCGTCTTTGCCGTCCGGGCCGATGATGGCGATGTTCGTGCCCAGTTCACGGCTGATGCGGTTCTCGTGCGAGTAGTTCATCGCACCGGGATGAAACGCCGTGATCTGGTTGTCGTCGAGATCGGTGGTAATGAACGCCTGCGCGGTGAATTGGCCGGGGATGCGCTTCAGCAGGCGATCGCTCATGCCGAGCGTGCGTAAGCGCTCGAGATAGGGCGCGATGTCCTCCCCGACGGTCGCCATGACCAGCGCTTCTTCATCCAGCAGCTTCAGGTTGTAGCCGATGTTGCCGGCGGTGCCGCCGAATTCCCGTCGCATCTCCGGCGTCAGGAAGCAGACGTTGAGGATGTGCAGCTGGTCGGCGAGCAGGTGGTTACGGAAGCGATCCGGAAACACCATGATCGTGTCGTAGGCGATGGAACCGGTAACCAGTATTTTCATGAGGGATAGAAGAGGTAAAGCCGATAGCCGGTCGCCCGGGTGCGGCTGGTATCGAGGAAGACATGCAAGGTCGTTTCGGCGCCGGCGGCGATGCCTTGGCGCAAGAGCTCATCGCTGCGCGCACGCTCGAGGTAGTCACGCGGCCCGAGAACGCGGCGCAATACCGGGCGCTCGCCATCGTCCATCAACGTGAGCTCGAGCGCCGGATACTCCTGCGCGAAGCGGGCGCGATTGCGGATCACGGCATTCAGTACGATCAAGCCTTCGCGCCGCGAATCGGCTTGCAGCTCGGAGGAGTCGATGCTCATCAGCTCGGGGCGCCGAGGAAGCGGCAGCTCGCAGCCGAGCGTGCGGCACGCATTCTTCAAGGGTTCGCGCGTCTGCGGCGCCAGCGCCGTGAGCTCGGCGCGGAAGCGATAAGCGGCCTGTCCGGCGAGGGCGAACAACAGGCAAAGCGCTCCTATACCCCAGATCCAGCGCTGCAGCCGGCCTCCCCGGTCGTCCGCCAGGAAGTCGGGCACCGGCGAGACATCGGCGCTCGGCGAACCCTGAGCCGGTCGCCGGCTCGGATCGAACAATCCGAGCTGCGGGGATGGCTCGAGCGCAAAGCGTTCCTCGCCCTCCTCCACCAGCGCGGCGACGCCGTTGAACACCCCGCCGCACTTGCCGCAGCGCACGGTGCCGGATTGCGCGGCGAGCTGCGACGTCTGCACGCGAAACGCCGTACCGCAGACGGGGCAGCGTGTGACCAGGCTCATCGGCGTTTTCCGGTGATGAGCGCCCAGCCTTCTTCGTGCGGGCCGATCGCCATTTCGAACCAGGGAGCGTAGGCAGCCGCGACTTCGTCGGCCTGCGTGTCGAGCACCCCGGCGAGGGCGACGCAGCCGCCAGCCTGCGTGCGGCCGGCGAACAGCGATGCCAGTGCGATCAGCGGCCGAGCGAGGATATTGGCCACCACGATCTCATAGCACCCGGCCGACAGAGCGTCGGGCAAAGAAGCGCTAAGAACGATGCCGTTCGCCTCGGCATTGGCTCTTGTGACCCGGACGGCTTGCGGGTCGATGTCGACCGCGTCAAGGCGTTTCGCGCCGAGCTTGCCGGCCGCAATCGCCAGAATGCCGGAACCGCAGCCGTAATCGAGCAGGCTTTCACCACCGTGGATTGTGCGCTCGAGGAACGCGAGCACGAGGCGCGTGGTGGCATGACTGCCCGTGCCGAAGGCGAGTCCCGGGTCGAGGCGTACGACGAGCGGACCATCGTTCGGCGCTTCGTGCCAGCTGGCGCCGATCCACACACGCCCGACGCGTGTCGGCGCGAATTGCGCTTGGCTGCGCCGCACCCAGTCTTCGTCTGCGATCGGCTCGACGCTGAACGCCAAGTGAGGCGCGCCGCAGTCCTTGAGCGCAGTATCGAGGGCCGCGGCGGGGTCGCTGTCTGACGGGAACAACGCCGTGAGCTGTACGCGCCTGCGGTCTGGCCCGTCGATGGTCACGGAGCCCGCTCCCGCCTCGAGGAGCGCGTCGCCCAGCAGCTCAGCCGCGGCGGATTCCACCTCCACCCTCAGGGCAAGCGACGCCATCACTTCTTTTTCGTCTGCTCCTGCGCGAGCTTCTGCTCCAGATAATGGATCGACAGGCCGCCGCGGACGAAGCGGGTGTCGTTCAGGAGCTCGCGATGCAGCGGAATGTTCGTCTGGATGCCTTCGACCACCATCTCCGAGAGGGCGATGCGCATGCGGCCCATCGCCTGCTCGCGATTGGCGCCGAAGGCGATGACCTTGCCCACCATGGAGTCGTAATACGGCGGCACCGTGTATCCCTGGTATACGTGCGAGTCCACACGGATGCCGGGCCCACCCGGCTGGTGATACGAGGTGATCTTTCCCGGCGAAGGCGTGAAGCGGTAGGGATCTTCCGCGTTGATGCGGCACTCGATGGCGTGACCGCGCAGGACGATGTCCTTCTGGCGGAAGCGCAGCTTCTCGCCCGCCGCGACGCGGATCTGCTCCTGCACGAGATCCAGGCCAGTGATCATCTCCGTCACGGGATGCTCGACCTGGATGCGCGTATTCATCTCGATAAAGTAGAACTCGCCGTCCTCGTACAGGAATTCAAAGGTGCCGGCCCCGCGGTAGCCGATCTTCCGGCAGGCCTCGACGCAGCGCTCGCCGATCTTGTCGCGCAGCTTGGCCGGCAGGTCCGGGGCCGGCGCCTCTTCCATGATCTTCTGGTGGCGCCTTTGCATGGAGCAGTCGCGCTCGCCCAAATGGACGGCGTTCTTGTGGGCGTCGGCGAGGATCTGGATCTCGATGTGACGCGGCCGCTCAAGATACTTCTCCAGATAAATCATCGGATTGGCAAAGGCGGCCTGCGCTTCGCTGCGCGTCATGTTCACGGCGTTGAGGAGCGCCGCCTCGGTATGCACCACGCGCATGCCCCGGCCGCCACCGCCCCCAGAGGCTTTGATGATCACCGGGTAGCCGACCTTGCGTGCAATGCGCACGATCTCCTTGCTGTCGTCGGGCAGCGCTCCCTCGGAGCCCGGCACCGTCGGCACGCCGGCCTTCACCATGGCCTGCTTCGCGCTCACCTTGTCCCCCATGAGGCGAATGTTCTCGGGCCGCGGCCCGACGAAAACGAAGCCGGAGCGCTCGACCTTCTCGGCAAAGTCGGCGTTTTCCGAAAGGAAGCCGTAACCGGGATGAATGGCCTCGGCGTCCGTCACTTCGGCAGCGCTGATGATGGCGGGGATGTTCAGGTAGCTCGACGCGGCGGGCGGCGGCCCAATGCAGACCGACTCGTCCGCGAGCTTGACGTACTTGGCTTCCGTGTCCGCCTCCGAGTGCACCACCACCGTGCGGATGCCGAGCTCGCGGCAGGCGCGCTGAATGCGAAGCGCGATCTCGCCCCGGTTGGCGATAAGAATCTTCTCGAACATCTAGGCGAGGATGAAAAGCGGCTGGCCGTACTCGACGGGCTGGCCGTTCTCGACGAGGATCGCTTTCACCGTGCCGCCGGCATCGGCCTCGATCTCGTTCATCAGCTTCATCGCCTCGATGATGCAGATCGTGTCGCCCTCCTTTACCGCCTGGCCGACCTCCACGAACGGCTTTGCATCCGGCGACGGCGAGCGGTAGAAGGTTCCGACCATGGGCGCCTTCACCACATGGCCTTCCTGCACGGCGGGCGGCTCGGCCGGCGCCGCCGGCGCGGCGGCAACCGGGCGCGCTTCCAGCGGCGCGGCCGCGAGCGGGGCCAGACTGACCGCCCCGCCCTTCACGATCTTCACTTTCTCCTCGCCCTCGGTGATCTCGAGCTCCGCGATGCCGGACTCTTGCACCAGGTCGATGAGCTTCTTCAGCTTGCGCAGGTCCATCAGAGCCGCGCCTTTTTGGAAGTTAGCGGCCTTTCGAGGTTCTTTTGCCGCAGAAGGGCGCGATTTTAGTCCGGAAAGTACGGAACGGGACAGCGCTAGCCGTCTTGGCGCTGGGCCTGAAAGAGCGGTCTAGCAGGAGATTGGAGAGTTAGAAGCTTTTGCATGGTTTTCGACGCTAATTAGCCACTTTTAGCATCATCATCGCGACGTAAGATAGCGCCCACTTCGGCTATCCCAGCTCGTTCAATCACCTTCCCCGCCTGCGACCCCTTCAAGGCGGTGCGCTCGTCTCGCGCATCGAATACCGATAACCGCAGCGGAACGCCCTGCCACGTGAGTGAAATCAGGCTTACGGACCGAGCGCGGTCACCGGAATAGCGCCGGCCTTCCTGCGTCGAGAACG
>DATDCR010000402.1:0-11803 GCA_036524215.1 Burkholderiales bacterium | reverse complement strand
TACGTGCATGTCAGCCGGCTCGCCTGGCACACGCAGGACATGCTGCACGACGCACGCGTTGCGCTCTCGATCAGCGAGACCGACGACCGCCGCGCCGACCCGTTCACGCTGATGCGGGTCTCGATTCGCGGCGAGGCGCGGCAGATCGCCGATGGTCCGAAGGAGGCATGGCTCGCGCGCTTTCCCGAGCAGGCCGTCAACTTCCAGCTCGCCGACTTCTCCTTCTGGCAGATCACGCCGCGCGACGCGCGCTTCGTCGCCGGCTTCGGCCGCATCCACAACCTCTCATCCGGGGATCTCGTCAATGCAAGCCAGTGAGCTGCGCGCGCTGCAGGCGCCGATCAAAGAGAAGTACAAGACGGATCCGTCGTCCGCTCTTGTGACGCTGCGTGCCGAAGGCCGCATCGGCGAAGGAATTGCCTGCCGCGTCGACACCGGCAAGGCACTGGTCGAGGCGGGCCTGCATCCGGCGAGCGGCGGCAGCGGGGCGCAGGCCTGTTCCGGCGACATGCTGCTCGAAGCGCTGGTCGCGTGCGCCGGCGTCACGCTCAAGGCCGTGGCCACCGCGCTCGGCATCGAGCTGCGCGATGCCCTGGTGCGCGCCGAGGGCGATCTCGACTTTCGCGGCACGCTGGGCGTCGCGAGGGATGTGCCGGTCGGCTTCCGGGCGATTCGACTGCGCTTCGACCTCGACACGTCGGCGCCGGAGGAGCAGAAGAGAAAGCTGATCGAGCTTACCGAGCGGTACTGCGTCGTGCTGCAGACCATTCGCTCGGCGCCTCAAGTTGCCGTTGCCGTGAATTGAGGATCTTCGGCGTCGACTTCACCTGCGCGCCGCGGCGGGCCAAACCGATCACCGCTGCGTCTGGGTTGCTTGAGGGAAAAGTATTGACGCTGCAGACCGTCGAATGCCTGCAAACCTTCTCTGCCTTCGAGGCGCTGCTCGCAAGGCCTGGCCCGTGGGTCGGCGGATTCGACTTCCCCTTCAGCCTGCCGCGCGAGCTGGTCCGCGACCTCGGCTGGCCGCAGGAATGGCCCGCGCTCGTGGCCCACTGCGCCTCGCTCTCGCGCCTCGAGTTGCGCAAGCTTCTGGACCGCTACCGCGCGACACGGCCGGTGGGCAGCAAATACGTCCACCGCGCAACCGACTATCCCGCGGGCTCGTCGAGCCCGATGAAGCTCCTCAATCCACCCGTCGCGCTCATGTTCCACGAAGGCGCGCCGCGCCTGCTCGCCTCGGGCGTCCATCTCCCTGCATTGATGCGAGCCGACGCAAGCCGCGTCGCGCTGGAGGCCTATCCGGGCCTGCTGGTGCGCAAGCAGCTCGGCATCCGCGAGTCGTACAAGAGCGATACCCGGCGCGATCACACGCCACGGCGACTGGCAGCGCGCCGGCGCGTCGTGAAAGCGCTGAAGGCGGGGGAGCCGCTCGGCATCCGCCTGCGTGTGAAAAAAGATCTGGAGCGCGAGCTGGTTGCCGATGGCTCGGGCGATTGCCTCGATGCGGCGATCTGCGCCGTGCAGGCGGCATGGGCGGCGCGCAAGCGCGGCTACGGCATTCCGGCGCACGCGCCGGCAGGCGAAGGCTGGATCGTCAGTTCGTAGGCTGCGGGCGATAGCCCTTGGCGCGCATGCAGAACTCCGCGAGGCGCGCCTCGTCCATCATGCGATAGCCGGTCGGGCTCATGGCAGCCGGCCCCTGCGCGCGACTCCACGCCCGGTACGTCGAGCCATAGAAGCCATCGGCGCGCAGCGTCGCTTCGCGCTGGGCCTCCCGCTGGCAGTCGAGCTGGTCGCGATCCGCCTGCTCAGCGCTCACGTCGTCCCGCACCCATTGCGGGCCGCACGCGGCAAGCATCAACAGAAATGGGAGGGTGCGCCACATGGCTATTTCTCCACCGGCGCGAGCTCATAGCCCTTCGCGCGCATGCAGAAGTTGGTCAGCCGGGACTCTTCGAAGAAGCGGTCGCCGAACGGGTCGTAGAACGGGCTGCGCGGCCACGCGGCGTAGCGCCGGCCGAACGGGTCGTGATACATGAAGGGGCCGTAGCTGCCGAAGTACTGGAACGATTGGTAGTTCGCCTCGTTCCAGGCCGCCTGCTCGCACTGCTGCATGTCCTGCTGCAGGTCGGCGGCGCTGATGCCCGGCCGGGACCATTCCATGGCGCCGCAGCCGGCGACGAGAACGAGCGCCGCCGCAGCGATCAAGATGCGTCTCATGCGTCGTTAGACCGCTAAGATTCCCCGATGCTCACCCTATTCGGCATGGCGGACTCCGGAAATTGTTACAAGGTGAAACTGGCTGCCGAGCAGCTGCGCGTGCCGTACCGCTGGGTCGAGGTCGACTCGAGCAAGGGCGAGACGCGCACGCGCGATTTCCTCGCCATGAATGCCAACGGCAAGGTGCCCACCGCCCAGCTCGAAGACGGCTCGTTCCTGGCGGAATCGAACGCCATCCTCAACTATCTCGCAGACGGCACGCCGCTTCTACCTTCCGACCGGCTCGGCCGCGCGCGGGTGCTGCAATGGATGTTCTTCGAGCAATACAGCCATGAGCCGTATGTCGCGGTGGCGCGCTACATCCTGCGCTACCTGCCGGCGGACACGCCACGGCGCGCCGAGCTGCCGCGCCTGCGCGAACGCGGCGAGCAGGCCCTCGGCGTAATGGAGCAGCACCTCGCCCGTCAGGATTTCTTCGCCGCCGGCCGCTACACCATCGCCGACATCGCGCTTTACGCCTACACGCATTGCGCGGCCGACGGCGGCTTCGATCTCGCCCGCTACCCCGCGCTTCGCGCCTGGCTCGGCCGCGTGCGGGAGCAGCCGGGCCACGTAGCGATGGGATAGGATACTGGATAAACATCCATGCGCCTCCTGCTTGGTTTTTTCCTTGCCTTCGTCCTGCACGCGCACGCCGACTATCCGTCGCGCCCGGTGCACCTCGTCGTGCCGTTTCCCGCCGGCGGGCCGACCGATGTCCTGACGCGCGTGCTCGCGCAAAAGCTGGGCGCGCGCTGGCCGCAGCCGGTGATCGTGGAGAACAAGCCCGGCGCCGGCGGCGCGATCGGCTCCCAGGCAGCGAAGATCAAGGTCGAGTAATACCGATGAACCTCGCCGAGAGCCCGCTCGCGATCGTCGATCTCGAGACGACCGGCACGCGACCCTCGGCCGATCGCATCACCGAGATCGGTGTCCTCGAGATCGAGCGCTTCGAAGTGGTGTCGGAATGGTCGACGCTGGTGAATCCCGGCGTGGCGATCCCCTCCGAGATCCAGGCGCTCACCGGCATCACGCACGACATGCTCGCCGCCGCGCCGCGCTTCGCCGATCTCGCTGCCGAGCTGCACGAGCGGCTCGCCGGCCGCATCTTCATCGCGCACAACGCGCGCTTCGACTATGGCTTCCTGCGTCGCGAGTTCGACCGCGCCGGCATCAAGTTCCAGGCGCGCTCGGTCTGCAGCGTCAAGCTTTCGCGCCGGCTCTATCCGCGCGAATCGGGCCACGATCTGGACAGCGTCATCGCGCGCCATGGCATCGCCTGCCGGGCGCGCCACCGCGCGCTCGGCGACGCCGACGCGCTGTGGCAGTTCCTGCGCATCGCCGCGCAGCAGCATGGCGACGAGGTGCTGGCCGTCGCCGCGCGCCAGGTGGCGAAGCAGCCGGCGCTGCCGCCGCAGCTCGACCCCGCCGCGATCGACGCGATCCCGGAAGCGCCCGGCGTCTACCTCTTCTATGGCGAAGGCGGCGCACCGCTCTACATCGGCAAGAGCCGCTCCATGCGCTCGCGCGTCCTGCAGCATTTCTATTCCACCGCGGCCTGGCTGCAGGCCGTGCGGCGCATCGACTGGCGGCGCACCGTCGGCGAGCTCGGCGCGCTCCTCACGGAAGCGCGCCTGGTGAAGGAGCTGGCGCCGGCCGGGAACCGGCAGCTGCGGCGCCAGGACTCGCACTGCGGCTTCGTCTTCGACGGCAAGCGCCTGCGCATCGCCGCCGCGGAGGAGATCACGCCGCAGACGTTGCCTTACCTCTACGGCGTGTTCCGCTCGCGTCGGGCCGCGCTCCAGTGCCTGCGCGAAATCGCCGACCAGCATGGGCTGTGCCTGCAGGCGCTCGGCCTGGATGGCTCCCGGCGCACGAGCTGCTTCCGCCACCAGATCGGACGCTGCGCGGGGGTGTGCGCGGCGAAGGAAAGCATCCACGCGCATCATGCGCGGCTCGTCTCGGCGCTCGCCGGCCTGAAGGCGCCGCCATGGCCCTATCCCGGGCCGGTGGCGATCGTCGAGACCGATGCGGCGCGCGAGGCAACCGAGGTGCACGCCGTCGATCGCTGGTGCTATCTCGGCGCTGCGCGCTGCGAGCCCGAGATCGCGGAGCTCGCGCAGAACGAGCCTCGCTTCGACTACGACGAGTACCGCATCCTGTCGCGGCATCTCGGCCGGCCGGGCGTGCGGGTGATCAAGATGGAGGCGCCATGCACTGCGAGCTGGTAGTGCCGGGCCTCTTCGCCGCGCCGGCACAGCGGCGCCTGCCCGCCGTCGAGCTGCTGCTGGCGCGCGGCCGCTGCACCAGCGCCGGCTCGCAGCCGCTGGAACGCTGGCTGCACGATGCCTTCGAGCTCGGCGACGAGCCGCTCGCCGCGGGTGCGTTTTCCCTCCTCGCCGCGAACGGCGCGCCGGATGGCTATTGCTGGGTGCGCGCCGATCCGTCGCATCTGGGATTCATGCGCGAGCGGCTGATCCTCGTGCCGAGCGCCGCGCTCGGCGTGAAGCGCGAGGAAGCCGATGCCCTGTGCAGCGCGCTGAACGCGCATTTCGGCGAGCGGCTGGTCGTGCAGGTGATCGACGCCGAGCGCTGGGTCGCGCGCTTCGGCGAAGAATGCTCGATCGACGCGCAGCCGCCGCTCGAATTCGCCGGCCGCGACGTCGGCCTCGGGCTTCCGGAGGGCGCGGGCGCGTCGCACTCGCATCGCCTGCTCAACGAATCGCAGATGGTGCTGCACGGCCATCCGGTCAACGCGGCGCGCGAAGCGCGCGGCGAGCCGGCGATCAACAGCGTCTGGCTCTGGGGCGCCGGCCGCCTGCCGGCCGTGCGCTGCACGCGGTGGCACTCGGTGAGCGCCGATGATCCGCTCGCGCTTGGCCTCGCTCGCGCGGCCGGGATGCGGCAGCGACCGCTGCCGCAGAACGCAATGGCCTGGCTCGACCGCGCGCCCGAAGACGGCCGCCATCTCGCGGTCCTCGATTCGCTGCGCGTGCGACTCGCGCTCTCCCAGACGGCGGAGTACGAGGAGGCCCTGGCGGCGCTCGAGCGCGACTGGTTCGCGCCGCTCCTCGGCGCGCTGCGCGCCGGCCAGATCGGCATGGTGACCATCCATGTGCCCGACGGCGCGGAATGCCTCTCCTACGAGGCGATCCGCGGCGACCTGCGGCGCTTCTGGAGGCGACCCAAGGCGCTGGAGCACTACACGTGAAGATCATCCAGCGCCCCTACAGGGAAGCCGATCGGCGCACGCTGCTGGAGGCTGGCGTTCATCCTCTGCTGGCTCGCATTTACGCTGCGCGCAGCATTCACTCGGCAGCGGAGCTCTCCTACAGCGCCTCCGGCCTCTTGCCGCCGACGCTGCTGAAAGGCATCGAGCAGGCTGCGGCGCTCCTGGCGGATGCGGTCCAGGCCGGGAAGCGCCTCCTCATCATCGCGGACTACGACGCCGACGGCGCGACCGCGTGCGCGGTGGGCATGCGGGCGCTGCGGCTTTTCGGCGCCAATGTCGATTACCTGGTGCCCGATCGCTTCAAGCTCGGCTATGGGCTGTCGCCGGAGCTGGTCGACATGGCGGCCGCGGGGGCCAAGAACGGCAAGCCGGATCTCCTCATCACCGTCGACAACGGCATCGCGAGCGTCGAAGGCGTGGCGCGTGCGCGATCGCTCGGCATCGGCACCGTGATCACCGACCATCACCTGCCGGGGAGCGAGCTGCCGCAGGCCGACTGCATCGTGAATCCGAACCAGGCCGGCTGCACGTTCCCGTCGAAGGCGCTCGCCGGCGTCGGCGTCATGTTCTACGTCATGCTCGCGCTGCGCGCCGAGCTGCGCAGAAGGAGTTTCTTCAAGGAAGAGCCCAATCTCGCCGCGCTCACGCCGCTCGTCGCGCTCGGCACCGTCGCCGACGTCGTGCCGCTCGACATCAACAACCGCAACCTCGTCTCGCAGGGGCTGCGCCGCATCCGCGCCGGAAAAGCCCAGCCCGGGTTGCTCGCCCTGCTGCGCGCCGCGGGGCGCAACATCGCGGAAGCCTCGAGCTTCGACCTCGGCTTCATCGCCGGGCCGCGGCTCAACGCCGCCGGACGCCTCGCCGACATGAGCCTCGGCATCGAATGCCTGGTGACCGACGACGAAGCGCGCGCATCGAACCTGGCGCGCGAGCTCGATCGCCTGAATGCCGAGCGCCGCAAGATCGAAGGCAGCATGCTCGAGCAGGCCCTCAAGACGCTCGACTCGCTCGCCGCGCAGGCGCAATCGACCTTCTTCGCGCCCGACTGGCACGAGGGCGTGGTCGGCATCCTCGCCTCGCGCCTCAAGGACCGCCTGCACCAGCCGGTCATCTGCTTCGCCAAGGCGGCGGACGGGCGCTCGCTCAAAGGCTCCGGACGCTCGATCCCCGGCCTGCACCTGCGCGACTGCCTGGACCTCATCGCGAAACGCCTGCCCGGGCTGATCCTGCGCTTCGGCGGCCACGCGCAGGCTGCGGGCCTGACGATCGCGGAAGCCGACTATGCGCGCTTCGCCATCGCCTTCGACCGCGCGCTGGAGGAATTACTGCCGCCTTCGGCGCGCCTGCACACCGTCGAGACCGACGGCAGCCTCGACTTCACCTATTACACGCTCGATGTGGCGCGCATGCTGGAGGGCGAGATCTGGGGCCAAGGTTTCCCGCAGCCCCTCTTCTGCGATACATTCGCCGTGGAGAGCCAGCGCATCGTCGGCGAGCGCCACTTGAAGCTCCTGCTCGCGAAAGACGGGCGCCGGCTGGAGGCGATGCGCTTCGGCGCCGCCGAACCGCGGACGCAACCGCTGCCCTCGCGGATTCGGGCCGCCTACCGCCTTGCCGTGAACGAGTTCAACGGACTGAAATCGGTCCAGCTCAACGTGGAGCACGTCGAATCATGATGCGCCTCGCCGCTGTCGCCCTCGTCTTTGCATTGAACACCGCTTGTGCCGCGGACCTGCTGCCGAGCAAGGACGCCGGGCCGTACGTGCCTTCGCCGCAAAGCGTGGTGTCCGACATGCTGCGCTACGCCGACGTCAGCGCGAACGACTTCCTCATCGACCTCGGCTCGGGCGACGGGCGCATCGTGCTCACCGCGGCGAAAGTATTCGGCGCGCGCGGCTTCGGCGTGGAGATCAAGGACGACCTGGTGCGCAAGGCGAACGAGGCCGCCCACAAGGAGGGCGTCGCCGACCGGGTCAAGTTCATCAAGCAGGATCTGTTCAAGACCGACATCTCGCCGGCCACCGTGGTCACGATGTATCTGCTGCCGGACACGGTGAACATGCTCAAGGACAAGTTCCTCACGGAGCTCAAGCCCGGCACGCGCATCGTGTCGCACGACTATCCGCTGACCGGCTGGATTCCGGAGAAGTACGTGCAGATGGATCTCGAGGACAAGATCCAGATCAGCGGCGTCACCACCACGCTGATCTATCTCTACGTCGTGCCGGCCAAGGTGGCCGGCCGCTGGCAGGCCAGCATGCCGCCGGCGATCAGCCGCCAGCCGGCCACGCTTTCGCTCAAGCAGCAGCTGACGCGCGTTTCCGGCAGCGCCCGCCTCGACGGCAGGGACGTGCCGCTCGAGGAAGTGAAGCTGCGAGGCGACCACCTCAGCTTCCGCCTTGCCGGGCGCAAGGGCGAGTTCTCCGGCGTCGTCAAGGGCGGCGCGATCCAGGGCCTGGTGGACGGCAAGACGCCATGGACGGCCACGCTCGGCGGATGAGGATCCGCATTTCAACGGGACGGCTGCAGATGGACGCCGAGCTGCGCGACACGCCGACGGCGCAGGCGCTTGCCGCCGCGCTGCCGTTCGAGGCAAAGGCCATGACGTGGGGCGAAGAGGTGTACTTCACCACCCCCATCAGCGCCAAGCTCGAGGCCGATGCGAGGCAGGTGGTCGAGCCGGGCACGGTGTGCTTCTGGACCGAAGGCGATGCGCTCGCCCTCCCCTTCGGCCGCACGCCGATCTCGACCGACGAGCGCCCGAGGCTCGCCAACCCGTGCAACGTGCTCGGCACCATCGCCGATTTTTCCGGCCTGAAGCGCATCAAGTCCGGCGACCGGATCCGCGTGGAGAAGATCTGATGCAGAGAAAGCGCGTCAATTCCTCGAAGCTGCGCTCGGTCGGCTACGACGAAGCGACCAAGACCCTCGAAGTCGAGATGTCGAACGGCCAGGTGTACCAGTACGTCGGCGTCTATCCCGAGGTCTATCGGCGCTTCATGGCGGCGCCCAACCCGACCAGCTTCTTCGACGACAAGATCGAGGAAGAGTACACGCCCAAGCCCGTAAAATAGGGGCCGGCAACAACAATCCAGGGAGTGCCGATGCGCGGCGCATGGGCTGCGCTCCTCGCGTGCGTTTCGATCATGGCGGGTGCCGCGGCGCCGGTGACGCCGCCGCCGGCCGAGAGCGTCGGGCTGCGCTCGATCGCCGGCTGGCTGAAGAGCCGCGGCACGCCGGGCTTTCTCGCCGCGGAAGTCGCCGACGCGGTCGGCATTCCGCGCGGCGGCAGCGACACGCTCGACGCCATGCAGCGCGGCTTCCGCGACGCGGACGTGCTGCGCGTCGCGCAGTCGATCGAGGGCGGCTACCTGCTCTTCATGGTGCAGGCGCAGGGCGAGGTGTACTTCTACCTCTCGACGGTGCAGGGCGGCCTGCGCAAGGCGCTCGTCTCGGTACCGAGCCGCAGGTTCGTCGTGCCGCTCGAGGCGACGGAAGCGGAAACGAATTTCCGCCGCGAAGTTCTATATTGGGAAGACAGGACGGCCGAATAGATGGAAGCAGAACGCCTCAACCAGATCGCCTCGAGCCTCTCCGACCTGCAGTCGCGGTCGGCGCAGCTGCGGAGGTATCTTTGACTACGAAGCGAAGAAGAACCGCCTCGAGACGCTGAACCGCGAGCTCGAAGACCCGAAGCTGTGGGACAACCCGCAGCGCGCGCAGGAGCTCGGCAAGGAGAAGAAGGCGCTCGAAGCGATCGTCGGCACCATCGGCCGGGTCGACGGCGGGCTGTCCGATGCGCACGAGCTCTTCCAGCTCGCGCGCGCGGACGCCGACGATGCCACCCTGCAGGAAATCGCGAAGGAAACCGAACGGCTGGCGAAGGACGTCGCCGCGCTCGAGTTCCGGCGCATGTTCTCCAACCCGCTCGACCCGAACAACTGCTTCGTCGACATCCAGTCGGGCTCGGGCGGCACCGAGGCGCAGGACTGGGCCTCGATGCTCGAGCGCATGTACCTCAAGTACTGCGACCGCAAGGGCTTCAACGCCGAGGTGCTCGAGCACACGCCCGGCGAGGTCGCGGGCATCAAGAGCGCGACCCTGAAGATCAGCGGCGAATACGCCTACGGCAACCTGCGCACCGAGAGCGGTGTGCACCGCCTGGTGCGCAAGAGCCCGTTCGACTCGAACGCGCGGCGGCACACCTCGTTCGCCAGCGTGTTCGTCTATCCGGAAGTCGACGAGTCGATCGAGGTGGAGATCAACCCGGCCGACCTGCGCGTCGACGTCTATCGCGCCTCCGGCGCCGGCGGCCAGCACGTGAACAAGACCGAATCGGCGGTGCGCATCACGCACCTGCCCACCAACATCGTCGTGCAGAGCCAGAACGACCGCTCGCAGCACCGCAATCGCGCCGAGTGCATGGCGATGCTGAAGTCGCGGCTCTACGAGCTCGAGCTGAGGAAGCGCATGGCGGCGGCGGACAAGCTGGCGGCGACCAAGACCGACATCGAGTGGGGCCACCAGATCCGCTCGTACGTGCTCGACCAGTCGCGCATCAAGGACCTGCGCACCGGCGTCGAGAAGGGCGACACGCAGCGCGTGCTGGACGGCGATCTGGACGAATTCATCGCCGCCAGCCTAAAACAGGGGGTGTAGTGGACGAACAAGACAGCAACAAGCTCATCGACGAGCGCCGCGAGAAGCTGCAGGCGCTGCGCGCGCGCGGCCCGGCCTACCCGAACGATTTCCGCCGCCAGCACCAGGCGGCCGAGCTGCACGTTCAATACGCAAGCCTGAGCAAGGAAGAGCTGGAGAAGGCAAAGCCGCCTGCCATCATCGCCGGCCGCATGATGCTGAAGCGCGTGATGGGCAAGGCAAGCTTCGCCACGCTGCAGGACGGCAGCGGGCGCATGCAGGCCTACATCACGCAGGACGTGCCGGGCTACGAGGACTTCAAGCGCTGGGACCTGGGCGACATCCTCGGCGTCGAGGGCCATGTCTTCAAGACCATGAAGGGCGAGCTCACGGTGCACGCCACCGGGATCCGCCTGCTCTCCAAGGCCCTGCGCCCGCTGCCCGAGAAATTCCACGGCCTCGCCGACCAGGAAATGCGCTACCGCCAGCGCTACGTCGACCTGATCGTCACGCCGGGCGCGAAGGACGTGTTCCTGAAACGCAGCCAGGTGATCCAGGCGATCCGCGACGTCCTGCGCGCGGAAGACTACCTGGAGGTCGAGACGCCGATGATGCAGCCGATCCCCGGCGGCGCGGCGGCGCGACCGTTCAAGACCCACCACAACGCGCTCGACATGGACCTCTACCTGCGCATCGCGCCGGAGCTCTACCTCAAGCGCCTGGTGGTCGGCGGCATCGAGCGCGTGTTCGAGATCAACCGCAACTTCAGGAACGAAGGCATCTCGACGCGGCACAACCCGGAGTTCACGATGCTCGAGTGGTACTGCGCCTACCAGGACTGGCAGTACATGATGGATCTCACCGAGCGCCTGGTGCGTGCCGCGGCCGGCCGGGATTCCCTCACCTATCAGGGCAAGACCCTCGAGCTCGGCAAGCCGTTTGCGCGCCTTTCGATCGCGGAAGGACTGCGCCGCGAAGGTCTCAATGGCGACCTTCGCGACCGGGCGTTTCTCTCCGCGGAGCTGAAGAAGCGCGGCGTCGAGCACACGGACGCCCAGGGCTGGGGGTCGCTGCAGCTCATGCTGTTCGAGACGATCGGCGAGAAGCACCTGGTGCAGCCGACGTTCCTCACGGAATTCCCGGCCGAGGTGTCGCCCTTGTCCCGCCGCCGCGATGCGGACCCGGAGCTCGCCGATCGCTTCGAGCTCTTCATCGACACGAAGGAGATCGCCAATGGCTTCTCGGAGCTGAACGATCCGGAAGACCAGGCCGCCCGCTTCCTCGACCAGGCGAAGAAGAAGGAGGCCGGCGACCAGGAGGCCATGTACTACGACGCCGACTACATTCGCGCGCTCGAGTACGGCCTGCCGCCGACCGCCGGGGCGGGCCTGGGCATCGACCGGCTGGTCATGCTCCTCACCGACAGCCCCAGCATCCGCGACGTCATCCTCTTTCCGCACATGCGGCCGGAAACCTGAAAAGGGGGTCAGATCAACATTTCCGGCGAGGCATAAGCCGAAGGAAATGTTGATCTGACCCCCTTTTTCGTTCTCGGTAACAACTGGTAACCATTGCTCACGGCAGCCGGCCGGCCGGGTGCCTAACCTTGGCGTTGTTCGCGATACCCCATAGGGAAACAGGAGAACGACGCGATGGATACCAACAACACGACAA
>DATDCR010000401.1:0-2422 GCA_036524215.1 Burkholderiales bacterium | reverse complement strand
GCCCGGATTCGCTCCCGGCGCCCAGTAGAGACCGATCGATTCGAACGTCGCCACGGCGCGAGGCGGCGTCGGCGCGCCGTACTTGCCGGACGCGGCGTGAGCCATAAAGACTGCGCTGCAGGCGAGCGCGAGCGCGCTCAGGATTAGCGGTTGGAATTTCATGGTTTTTCCCTTGCTTTGCGACCGGGCGATGCGCCCTACTTCACTCGTGAGCCCATGCTACTTGCGGGCTCGGTTGCGTGGCGCGGGAAACCGATGCGCGGCAGAAAGCATCTTCCGAACGGGTATGCTCTGCCGCCACAAAGGGAGCGTGTAATTCATGCCATCGTTGAACGTGCTCATCTCGGGCGGATTTACCGGCCCGTACGAAAAGCTATTGCCCGAGTTCGAACGCACGAGCGGCACCAAGGTCACGACGGGCTCCGGCTCCTCGCAGGGAACGGGACCGCAGACCATCGCCGCGCAGCTTGCGCGCGGCGTGCCGGCCGACGTGGTGATCCTCTCGAGGGAGGGACTCACGGAGCTGATCGCCGCGCAAAGGATCGCCGCGGGAACGGACGTCGACCTGGCGCGAACGCCGATCGGCGTGGCGGTGCGCGCCAAGGCGGCGAAGCCCGACGTGCGCAGCGTCGAGGCGTTCAAGCAAGTCGTGTTGAAATCCAGGCTCGTCGCCGTGCCGAGCAGCACGAGCGGCATCTTCCTCGTGGAGGACGTCTTTCCGCGGCTGGGTATCGCGGACAGGGTCAATGTGAAGATGACGCCCCGCGGCACGGGCGCGGCAGCGCTCGTGGCTTCTGGAGAAGCGGACATTGCACTCATGCCGGTGAGCGAAATCATGCACGCGCCGGGGGTCGACTTCGCCGGCGTCATCCCGGAGGAGATCCAGCTGAACCAGATCTTTTCGGCGGCCGTCGTGGCCGGATCGAAGGCGTCCGAGGCCGCGAAGGAGCTCATCGCCTTCCTCGCCTCCGAGGAGGCCGCCGCAAAGATCCTCCGCAGCGGGATGGAGCCGCTCGGCCGTTCTCAGGGCCGGGGCGGCGCGAAGACACGGCCGCCGACGTAGGTGAAGTAGACCTTGCCTTGACTGTGCGCGATCAAGACCCGATGGGAGCGCAGGAAGTCGAGCCCGAGCAGCATCTCCCGTAGTTCCCGGCGGTCGGCGAGGCGGCTTCCCGTGTGAGTTTGCAAGACCTCGAGGTTCGTGAAGCGGATGTTCGGATTGCGGATGGTCTCGTCGCCGATGGCGAAGCTCTCGAAGGCGCCGATCCACGCGTCCACTCGACTGGCACCGATGCCGCCACTCTTACCGATGGCGTAGCTGTCCCGTGCTTCGGGCGTTACGCCGAGATTAGCCGCGACGAGCCTGCTCACCACCGAAGTGCTGGAGCCGGAGTCGAGATTGGCGATCAGCGGGGTGCCGTTCAGGCTCACCTTGAAGAGGATTCCCGGCCGTTCGTGATCCGTCTCCAGCTTCACTTCGCTCACCCCGGTGCGGGACCAGTAGGCGAGCGGAACGTCGCTGCAGTCCTGCGGCTGGAACAGGCGAACGGCGTTGTTGGCCAGATCGAACTCGATGTCCGCCTGTTCGAAGAAATCATGGCCGAGGAGGAACGCGTAGGGGGCGCCCAGGTCCCGCTCGCCGAGCACGAACACGCGCCAGTTCTTCCGCGTCGCGTTGCCGATCTTCAGCTCATCGACGACCGCATACTCGACGTAGGTTTCCCCGCCGACGCCCGCCGCTCGATAACCGCGCGCTTCCTGGCGGGTCAGGCCGAGGCGGTCCGCCGCCGCGCGATGGATGAAGCTGTATCGCGCGCCGGTGTCGAGAAGCACGCCGGCCTTTTGTCCGTTGATCGCGCCATCGATGATCAGCCGATTGGACTTTCCGTTCACCGCCCATTCGGCTATACGCGCGAGCTTGCAGCTGGATGCCGGGTAAGCCGCCGTAGCCAGAGTGCAGAGCAGCAAAGCTAGCAAAGCGCGCATAGCGCCCTCCGTCAGCGCAGGCCGTCGATCTGTAACTGAAGCAACCGACGAAGCTCCGCGATGCCGCGGTTGGGATCGGGCTTCGGCGCGGCGATCCACCAGCGCAGCGACGCCGAGTAAGTGAAGAAGATGTGCCGCGCGATGATGGCCGGCTTTTCCCTGGTGCTTAGCTCGCCGCGCTGCTGCGCGCCGCGCACCAGGTCTTCGATGCCTTCGATCAGGCGGCTGCGGATGTTATGGAAGGTGGCGGCCTGCTTGCCGCTCGAGTAGAAGGTGAGCTCCTGGAGCAGGATGCGCGCGAGCGCCGGCTTGGCGGCGAGCCACTTGAAGTGCACGCGGAACACGGCGACGAGCTGCTCGGCGAGGTCCTGGCCTTCGTGCGGCGCGGCGAGCGCGACGTCGGTGATCGCGTTCAGCTCCTCGTTGAAGATGAGGA
>DATDCR010000400.1:0-12950 GCA_036524215.1 Burkholderiales bacterium | reverse complement strand
CATAAGCAAAGATTCCTTTTTTGATATTATTTGCATAGTCTTGAAAAGCTGAAGTGACATCTTCAATTCCTTCAAAATAGTCAGGGTGGTCAAAGTCAATATTTGTCATAATGGTATATTCAGGATGATATGGCATGAAATGACGTTCATACTCATCAGATTCAAAGACAAAATATTCACTTCCAGCATTCCCACGCCCAGTTCCATCACCAATTAGGTAAGAAGTGTCCACGATATTCGACATCACATGAGCTAACATTCCAGTTGTTGAAGTCTTACCGTGTGCGCCTGCAACCCCAATACTTGTGAAATCTTCCATGAAATGGCCCAAAAATTCATGATAACGTTTGAATGGGAAGCCATTTTTATGCGCGAAAGCAATTTCGACATTATTATCATCACGAAAAGCATTCCCAACAATCAATTCAAACTCAGGTTTAATATTTTTTTCGTCAAACGGCAAAAGTGGAACACCCGCTTGTTCAAGACCACGTTGTGTAAAAAAGTAGTCTGTTGAATCTGAACCTTGAACGTTTTTGCCCATTTGATGTAACATCAATGCAAGTGCACTCATGCCTGCCGCCCTGGAAGAACGAGACGCTCTGGCCGCTCGCATAGCCGGACGCCGTCACCGAGACCGCGTACAGCGCACCGAGGTCGATGTTCTGCTGGATGCGCTCGAACGGCAGCGTGCGCGAGAGCATCTCGGCGAGCGGCGAGTTGTCGAGCAGCGAAACCGGGTTCCGGCGCGAGATGAGCATCATCGAAGCGAGCCAGCGCACGCCGCTCTTCAGGATGTGCCAGGCGTCCGTGCGGTAGATGTGGTGGCAGCGCATGTTCTCCCACACCTCGAGCAGGTTGCCGACCGCGCGCGAAAAGTCGTCGGCGAATACGGCGAGCGTCGCGGCATTGATGGCGCCGGCCGACGTGCCGCACAGGATGGGAAAAGGGTTGTGCGTGGGGTTGCCGAGGAGGTCGCGTACCGCCTTCAACACCCCGACCTGGTAGGCCGCGCGGGCACCGCCGCCCGTAAGGACGAGCCCGGCGCGTGCGCGCACGCGCTCCGAAGGAAAGCGCGAGACGGTAGCGGTGGCGGCGTCCACTAGAAGAGGCTTTCCTGCGCGCGCGGCGCGTTGGCATCGGCTACCGCGAGCGCGCTCATGTTGACGATGCGCCGCACCGTGGCCGACGGCGTGAGGATGTGCACCGGGCGCGCCGTGCCGAGCAGCATGGGACCGATGGTCACGCCGCTGCCGCTCGCCGTCTTCAGCAGGTTGAACGAGATGTTTGCCGCGTCGAGGGTCGGCATGACGAGCAGGTTGGCCTCGCCGCGCAGCCTCGTGTGCGGGAACACCTTGAGGCGGATCTCCTCCGAGAGCGCGGCGTCGCCGTGCATCTCGCCCTCGACGGCGAGCTCCGGGGCGCGCTCGCGCACGAGCGCCAGCGCCGCGCGCATCTTGCGCGCCGAGGGCATCTCGACCGAGCCGAAATTGGAGGCGGACAGCAGCGCCACCTTGGGCAGGATGCCGAAGCGGCGCACCTCCTCCGCCGCGAGCAGCGTCATCTCGGCGATGTGCTCGGCGTCGGGGTCCTGGGTGACGTAGGTGTCGCAGATGAAGATGGTGCGCGAAGGCAGCATCAGCGCGTTCATCGCCGCGTAGTGGCGCACGCCCGGGCGCAGGCCGATCACCTGCTCGACGTAGCGCATGTGCTCGGCAAACATGCCGAGCGTGCCGCACAGCAGGGCGTCCGCCTCGCCCTTGTAGACCATCATGGTGGCGATCAGCGTCTGGTTGCGGCGCATCTCGATGCGCGCGTACTCCGGCGACACGCCCTTGCGCTCGGTGAGCTGGTGGTAGGTGCTCCAGTAATCCCGGTAGCGCGGGTCGAACTCGGGATTGACCAGCTCGAAGCCGTTGCCCGGCCGCACGCGCAGGCCGAGCCGCTCCAGGCGCTGCTCGACCACCTGCGGCCGCCCGATCACGATCGGCTTCGCGAGCCCCTCGTCCACCACGATCTGCACCGCGCGCAGCACGCGCTCGTCCTCGCCTTCGGCATAGACGATGCGCCGCGGCGTGGTCTTGGCCGCGGTGAAGAGCGGCTTCATGATCAGGCCGGACTGGTAGACGAACTGGGTGAGCGACTGCCGGTAGGCCTCGAGGTCGGCGATCGGGCGGCTCGCGACGCCGGAGTCCATCGCGGCCTGCGCGACCGCCGGCGCGACGCGCGCGATGAGGCGCGGATCGAAGGGACGCGGGATGATGTAGTCGGGGCCGAAGCTGAGCGCCTCGATGCCGTAGGCGAGCGCGACCTGCTCGGAGGTCTCGGCCTGCGCGAGCTCGGCGATGGCGCGCACCGCGGCGAGCTCCATCTGCGTGGTGATGGTCGTCGCGCCGACGTCGAGCGCGCCGCGGAAGATGAACGGGAAGCAAAGGACGTTGTTCACCTGGTTCGAGTAGTCGGAGCGGCCGGTCGCGATGACCGAATCCGGACGCGCCTCGCGCGCCAGCTCCGGCCGGATCTCCGGCTCCGGATTGGCGAGCGCGAGGATGAGCGGGCGCTCGGCCATCTTCTTCACCATCGAGGGCTTGAGCACGCCGCCGGCGGAAAGGCCGAGGAACACGTCGGCGCCGCCGATCACCTCGTCGAGCGTGCGCGCGCGCGTGTCCTGCGCGTAGCGCTCCTTGTCCGGGTCCATCAGCTCGCGGCGGCCCCGGTACACCACGCCGGCGATATCGGTGACGGTGATGTTGGCGAGCGGCAGCCCCATCTTCTGCAGCAGATCCAGGCACGAGAGCGCCGCGGCGCCCGCGCCGGAGGCGACGAGCTTCACCTCTTCGATCGACTTGCCCACGACCTTGAGGCCGTTGAACACCGCCGCCCCGACGGTGATCGCCGTGCCGTGCTGGTCGTCGTGGAACACCGGGATCTTCATGCGCTTGCGCAGCTCGCGCTCGATCTGGAAGCACTCCGGCGCCTTGATGTCCTCGAGATTGATCGCGCCGAACGTGGGCTCGAGCGCGGCGACGATGTCGCACAGGCGGCCGGGATCGGTCTCGGCGAGCTCGATGTCGAAGCAGTCGATGCCGGCGAATTTCTTGAACAGCACGCTCTTGCCTTCCATCACCGGCTTGGCGGCCAGCGGGCCGATGGCGCCGAGGCCGAGCACCGCGGTGCCGTTCGTGACGACGGCGATCAGGTTGGAGCGCGAGGTGTACAGCGCGGCCTTCGCCGGGTCGCGCACGATCTCTTCGCACGCCGCCGCCACGCCCGGCGAGTAGGCGAGCGCGAGGTCGCGCTGGTTCGTCAGCTGCTTGGTCGGCAGAACCGAAATCTTGCCCGGCGGCTGGCGCCGGTGGTATTCGAGGGCGTTCTGCTTCAGCTGCTCATCCACGCGCGGATTCTATAGCGAGCCGGTCCTTATAATCCCCGAGACCATCGCCCAAGCTCCTCACACTTCTCGCCGCGCTGCGGAAATCGAGCCTTTCGAAGTCATGGACGTGCTCTCGCGCGCGCATGCGCTCGAGCGCGCGGGACGCCGCGTGGTGCACATGGAGATCGGCGAGCCCGACTTCACCGCACCGCAGCCGGTCGTCGAGGCGGGCATGCGCGCGTTGCGCGAAGGTCGCACGGCGTACACCGCGACCCTCGGCTTGCCGCAGTTGCGCGAGGCGATCGCCTCGCATTACGCGAGCCGGTTCGCGCTCGACGTTGCGCCGGAGCGCGTGGTCGTGACGGCGGGCGCGTCGGGCGGCCTGCTCACGGTGATGGCGCTCTATGTCGACGCCGGCGACGAAGTGCTGGTGCCCGATCCCGGCTATCCGGGCTATCGCCACTTCGTGCGCGCGTTCGAGGGCCGTGCGCGCGCGCTGCCCGTTTCGGGGACTACCGACTTCCAGCCGACCGCCGCCATGGTGCGCGACGCATGGGGCCCGCGCACCAAGGCGCTCGTCCTCGGCTCGCCGTCGAATCCGACCGGGACGCTGATCTCCAAGGCCGAGCTCGGCGCCATCGCCGCCTTCATCGCCGAGCGCGGCGGCGTGCTGATCGTCGACGAGATCTACCAGGGACTGGTCTACGGCAGCGAGCCCGTCACCGCTCTCGGCCTGCCGGGCGAGGTGGTGGTGGTCAACAGCTTCTCGAAGTACTTCTGCATGACCGGCTGGCGCGTCGGCTGGGTCGTGCTGCCGCAGCGCGCCGTACGCGGCTTCGAGAAGCTTGCGCAGCATCTGTTCATCTGCGCACCTTCGGCGGCGCAATACGCGGCCTGCGCCGCCTTCGCGCCCGAGAGCATCGCCGTGTTCGAGGAGCGCCGCGCCGAATTCGCGCGGCGAAGGGATTTCCTGCTGCCGGTGCTGAGGAGCGCCGGCCTCAAGCTGCCGGCCGAGCCGCATGGCGCGTTCTACATCTATGCCGATTGCGCCACTGATGCGCGGCGCTATTGCATGGCGCTGCTGGAACGGGAGGCGGTGGCGGCTACGCCGGGGGTGGACTTCGGCGCCAACGGCACCGACCATTGCGTGCGCTTCGCCTACACACGAGCGATGGCCGACCTCGAGGAGGCGGCCGCCCGGCTATTACGATTCAAACCGTAACTTCAAGCGCTTTGCTGCTTCTTCGCCTTCTGCCTGAGCACTTCGAGGCGCGCCTTTTCCGCAAACACCTTGCTGGCGTACTGCGAGCTCGGCTCGTCGAAGGCCCCGGCGTACATCTGCAGCGCCGTTTCGGTGTCGCGGAAGCGCCGCTGGTACTCGCGCAGGATCTGCGCGCCGACCTGGATGTTGACCTCGGGCTCGAGCAGCGCGCCCTCGCCGCCGTGGTCCATCAGCTTGTCGAGGTGGTACTTCGGGATCACCTGCATCAGCCCTTTCGCGCCGACCGTGCTTTCGGCCACCGGGTTGTAGCGCGACTCGACCGCCATCACCGCGAGGATCAGCAGCGGATCGAGCGAATGCTCCTGTCCGGCGCGGTACGCCGCAGATACGTAGCCGGCAACGGCTGCCTCGGACACGCGGTAGCGCTTGGCGATGAACTCGGTCACGGCCCGCTGCTCGCGCTCGAGCGCCGTCTCGGCTGGCGTGAGGATCTGCCCGGCGACCACGGTGGCGGGCTCGAAGAAGACGTCGGCCGCCAGCGCCGGCAGCTTCGTCATGCCGTCGCGATGCAGGGTGAGGAGTAAAAGGCCGCCCATCGCGATCAGGCCGATCAGCGCCAGCAGGCTCTTCGCGCCGGCGTAGGCGCGACCTACCAAAGACTCAAGCATTAGCCACCTCCATGTCCCGGCACCCTGTTTTGACTTGGGGGGCACGTACGACCTGGCGAGCAGGTCGACGACCGGGGCTAGATGGTTCAACGCACCGCCAGACGATACGGCGGACGATGCGATTTGCTGCGATGCAGCGGGCGCAATGATATTAGGCATTCCTCAATCCTGTCAATCACTTCGCACCTTTCCTCACAGCCGTGACCGTGCTGCGAAACGCTTGTTTCAGCAATGCTTTTCAGGAACTCGGGGTCGTGCGCCCCCCATAAAATAGGGGCCGAGGATGAAGCCTCGCGGACCGGCCTAGCTCTCGTTTCTTGGGCCGATTGGACCAAGCCGGTCCGCTGAGCTTCGAAGGCCGGGCGGGGAGCTCTCGCTCCCCGCCCTTCCATCGGATTCCCGGTTACGGCCGGGATCCGGTCGGGAAAGGCCAAGCGGCTGCTGGATTCAGCGCGGGCCTCGCGCTGGTCGCAGCGGTCGAGGGCGATGCTGCAGGACTCGCCATCGATTCCGCACGGCTGGCCTTAGGTCTGGCGGCTTTCTTCGCCTTTTTCTTTTTTCCCGCCTTTTTCTTCTTCTTGGCGGATTTCTTTTTACCTGCCGCCTTCTTAGCTGCTTTTTTTAGCTTTCGCTTCTTTTTTGATGCCCTCTTCTTCTTCTTTTTCTTTCCGCCTTTTTTCGCTTTTTTCTTCGCCATGCTTGACTCCTTCAAGGTAGTTGAAAAAAAGCCCGGCCTTTTCGGCTCGGACTATCCAACCGCCGGCGGCGGTTGGCCGCCGCCGGCATGCTGAATGGGGTGGGTGCGCGCCGCCAGATCCTGGTAGAGCACGTCGCTGTCGAGCCGGATGCCGCCCTCCCACGTGACCGTGGCGGTGTCCGGATCGACGCTGACCTTCTCGAACTCGCGCACGTCGCGCCAGAGCTGGAAGGCACCGATTTCGAGCAGATTGCCGAGGAACACGCTGCCCTCGAGGCCGTCCTCGAAGCGCAGCCAGAGGTTGTAGTCCTCCTCGGCCTTGCATGCGGTGATTCTGTGCATTTCGTCCCACTCCTCTTCCATGTTGCCCCCTCGTTTCCTCGTTATTCCCAATTGAGGGCGCCGCCGGTCTGGTACTCGATGACCCGCGTCTCGAAAAAATTGCGCTCCTTCTTCAGGTCGATCATCTCGCTCATCCACGGGAAGGGATTCTGCGCCCCGGCGAAGAGCTGCTCGAGACCGATCTGCTGGCAGCGGCGGTTGGCGATGAACCGCAGGTATTCCTTGAACATCGGCGCGTTGAGGCCGAGCACGCCGCGCGGCATGGTGTCCTCGGCGTAGCGGTATTCGAGCTCGACGCCCTTGCGGAACAGCCCCTGGATCTCCTCGCGGAAGGCGCCGGTCCACAGCTGCGGGTTCTCGAGCTTGATCTGGTTGACGAGGTCGATGCCGAAGTTGCAGTGCATCGACTCGTCGCGCAGGATGTACATGTACTGCTCGGCGGCGCCGGTCATCTTGTTCTGGCGGCCGAGGGCGAGGATCTGCGTGAAGCCGACGTAGAAGAACAGGCCCTCCATCAGGCAGGAGAAGACGATCAGGCTCCTCAGGAGCTGCTGGTCGCTCTCCAGCGTACCGGTGCGGAACGCCGGGTCGGTGAGCACATCGATGAACGGCACCAGGAACTCGTCCTTCTCCCGGATCGACGACACCTCGTGATAGGCATTGAAGATCTCGGACTCGTCGAGGTCCAGGCTCTCGACGATGTACTGGTAGGCGTGCGTGTGGATCGCCTCTTCGAACGCCTGGCGCAGCAGGTACTGCCGGCATTCCGGCGCCGTGATGTGGCGATAGGTGCCGAGCACGATGTTGTTCGCGGCGAGCGAGTCGGCGGTGACGAAGAAGCCGAGGTTGCGCTTCACGATGCGGCGCTCGTCCTCGGTGAGGCCGCGCGGATCCTTCCACAGCTGGATGTCGCGGCTCATGTTGATCTCCTGCGGCATCCAGTGGTTGGCGCAGGCGGCGAGGTACTTTTCCCAGGCCCACTTGTACTTGAAGGGGACCAGCTGGTTGACGTCCGCCTTCGAGTTGATGACCTGCTTGTCCTCGACCGTCACCCGGCGCAGGCGCGCGGCGGACTCCGGCGCTTCCTTCGCCACGCTCGGCGGCACGAAGCCGCTGCTGGCGGGCACGGCGAGGTCTTCGAAGTTGAGCATGCCCGCTATTTGTCCTGTGGGTTGCGCATCGCCTGCGCCAGAAGCAGCGTCTGCAGGCTGGGGACGTTCTTGCCTTCAACCGGCCTGAACTCCGGCTTGTAGGTGCGCGCCAGCTCGCGGCCGGCGGACTCGCGCTGCGATGGGGTGGAGAACGACATCTCGTGCGTGGCGATGTAGAGGTTCCACTCCGTGCCGGCGATACTCAGCCATTCGGCGTAGCGCGCGTGCGACCTGAGGAGATCCGCGGCGAAGCTCTCCGCCTGCCCGAAGTAAAGGGCGCGGAAGGTGAGCAGCCGCCAGCCCGGCACCATCACCGCGTACAGGCCCGCCGTCTTCGGCGGCGACCAGAGCGGCGCGAGGAACGGGCCCGAGAAGCTGTAGGCGCCGAGCGTGATCACTGGCAAGCCTCGCAGTCCGGGTTGTCGATCGAGCACATCTTGACCCCGGCGTCGGCCATCTGCGGCGCTTCCGCCGCGGAGGGCACGGCGTTCAGCGCGCCCGCCTTGCTCGTCGACTTCTCGGCGTGCGTCGCGCCCATCGAGCGCAGGTAGTAGGTCGTCTTCAGGCCGCGCAGCCAGGCGAGCTTGTAGGTCTCGTCGAGCTTCTTGCCCGAGGCGCCCGCCATGTAGATATTGAGCGACTGCGACTGGTCGATCCATTTCTGCCGGCGCGCCGCGGCCTCGACCAGCCACTTCGGCTCCACCTCGAATGCCGTGGCGTAAAGCCGGCGCAGCGCGGCCGGCGCGCGGTCGATGCGCGCCAGGTTGCCGTCGAAGTACTTGAGGTCGGCGATCATCACCTCGTCCCACAGCCCGGCCTGCTTCAGGTCGGCCACGAGGTAGTCGTTGACGACGGTGAACTCGCCCGACAGGTTCGACTTGACGAAGAGGTTCTGGTAGGTCGGCTCGATCGAGGCCGACACGCCGATGATGTTGGCGATGGTGGCGGTCGGCGCGATGGCGAGGCAGTTGGAGTTGCGCATGCCATGCTTCTTGATGCGCGCGCGCAGCGCCTCCCAGTCGAGCGTCGCCGAGCGGTCGAGCTCGACGTAGCCGCCGCGCTCGGCGGCGAGCAGATCGAGCGTGTCCTGCGGCAGCACGCCGCGGTCCCACAGCGAGCCCGGGAACGAGGCGTAGCGGCCGCGCTCCTCGGCGAGCTCGGTCGAGGCCCAGTAGGCCGCGTAAGCGACCATCTCCATCGAGCGGTCCGCGAACTCCACCGCTTCGTTGGAGGCGTAGGGCACCCGCATCCGGTGCAGGCAATCCTGGAATCCCATGATGCCCAGGCCGACCGGGCGATGGCGCAGGTTGGAGTTGCGCGCCTTGTCGACCGCGTAGTAGTTGATGTCGATGACGTTGTCGAGCATCCGCATGGCGATGCGGATGGTGCGCTTGAGCTTGTCGAAGTCCAGGCGGCCCTCGGCGTCGAGGTGCGCGACCAGGTTCACCGAGCCGAGGTTGCAGACCGCGATCTCGTCGTCGGAGGTGTTGAGGGTGATCTCGGTGCACAGGTTCGAGCTGTGCACGACGCCGGCGTGCTGCTGCGGGCTCCTCAGGTTGCACGGGTCCTTGAACGTGATCCACGGATGCCCGGTCTCGAAGAGCATCGAGAGCATCTTGCGCCAGAGCTGCACGGCCGGGATCTTCTTGTAGAGCTTGAGCTCGCCGCGCGCCGCCTTGTCCTCGTAGCGCAGGTAGGCTTCCTCGAATGCCTTGCCGAACTTGTCGTGCAGGTCGCGCACGTCGGACGGGCTGAAGAGCGTCCAGTCCGCGTTCTCCATCACGCGCTTCATGAACAGGTCCGGGATCCAGTTCGCCGTGTTCATGTCGTGCGTGCGGCGCCGGTCGTCGCCGGTGTTCTTGCGCAGCTCGAGGAACTCCTCGATGTCGAGGTGCCAGGACTCGAGGTAGGAGCAGACCGCGCCCTTCCTCTTGCCGCCCTGGTTGACCGCGACCGCGGTGTCGTTGACCACTTTCAGGAACGGCACCACGCCCTGCGACTTGCCGTTGGTGCCCTTGATGTGGGAGCCGAGCGCGCGCACCGGCGTCCAGTCGTTGCCCAGGCCGCCCGCGTACTTGGCGAGGAGCGCGTTTTCCTTGATCGCCTCGTAGATGCCTTCGAGGTTGTCGGATACCGTCGTCAGGTAGCAGCTCGAGAGCTGCGAGCGCTGCGTGCCGGCGTTGAACAGGGTCGGGGTCGAGCTCATGAAGTCGAAGCTCGACAGCACGTCGTAGAACTGGATGGCGCGCTCGTCCCGGTTCTTCTCGTTCAGCGCGAGGCCCATCGCCACGCGCATGAAGAAGGCCTGCGGCAGCTCGATGCGCCGGCCCTGCACATGCAGGAAATAGCGGTCGTAGAGGGTCTGCAGCCCGAGATAGCCGAACTGCAGGTCGCGCTCCGCCTTGAGCGCCTTCCCCAGCCGCGGCAGGTCGAAGCGGGCGAGCTCGGGATCGAGCAGCTCGGCCGCGATGCCGCGCTCGATGAGCTGCGGGAAATAGGCGGCGTAGCGGCTCGCCATGTCGGCGTGCGTGGCTTCGTCGCCGAGCACTTCGTGGCGGATGCTGTGCAGCAGCAGCCGCGCCGTGACATAGCTGTACCCCGGGTCCTTCTCGATCAGCGCGCGCGCGGCAAGAACCGCGGACTTGCGCACCTCCTCCATCGGCACGCCGTCGTACAGGTCGCGCAGGAGGGCCTCGAGGATCGCGTCGGCGGAGACTTCGCGCAGGCCGTGGCAGGCGGACTGCACCAGCGCGTGCAGCGCATCGCGGTCGAGCGGCCGGCGCTCGCCGCCGTCGACGACGTGCAGGCCGGGCTCCTTGCGGGCCGCCTTCTCCTGCAGGCGCGCCTTGGCGCGCTCCTCGCGGTAAAGGACGTAGGCGCGGGCCACGTCGTGCTCGCCGGAGCGCATCAGGGCGAGCTCGACCTGGTCCTGGATGTCTTCTATATGGAAGGTGCCGCCCTGCGGCTGGCGCCGCAGCAGCGTGCCGACCACCGCCTCGGTCAGCGCGGCCACCATCTCGCGGATCCGCGCCGAGGCGGCGCCCTGCGCGCCGTTCACGGCGAGGAACGCCTTGGTCATCGCCACCGAGATCTTGGCGGGCTCGAAGCCGACCACCGCGCCGTTGCGGCGGATCACCTTGTAGTCGGCGTAGGGGCTGCGCTGCGCGCTGCTCGCGTCGGAAAGCGCCGGGCCGAAGCCTGGGGGGACGGCCGCGTTCTCCTGGGCGATCTGCATTCAGCTCCTCCCGCTGCGCTCGGTGGTACTAGATCTAGTACCAAACCACTCAATCGAGGCTAGTCGTTGTGTCCAACTTAGCAAAAGAATTTTTATTCTGCAAGCACAAAGCACTAAATATCGGGTTGTGGCGGTACTACTTTGCTAAATATGGGGGGTGATCTCGCGGCGCAACACGAAATAAGGGACACCGCGCCCCGGCGCGCGCTACATATAGTGTTGTGGCGCGAAAGCGACTAAGCCAGCAGGCCGAGCAGGCGCGGCCAGTCGAAGCCGGGGCCGGGATCGGTCTTGCGGCCCGGCGCGATATCGCTGTGCGCAGCGATGTCCTTCAGCGGCAGCGCGCCGCGCAGCGCGCGCGTCAGGCGCGCGAGCGCGCGGTACTGGCGCGCTTCGAATGCCGCGTCATCGACGCCTTCGAGCTCGACGCCGACGGAAAAATCGTTGCAGCGGCTGCGCCCGCGCCAGGTGGAAGCGCCGGCATGCCACGCGCGGCGCGCGACCGGCACGAACTGGACCAGCCGGCCGTCGCGCCGGATGAGGAAGTGCGCCGACACGCGAAGCGCCGCGATCTGCCGGAAATAGGGATGCGCGGCCGGGTCGAGCCGGTTGGCGAAGAAGCGCTCGATGGCGTCGCCGCCGTATTGCCCCGGCGGCAGGCTGATCGAATGCACGACGAGGAGCGTGATCGCTTCGCCGCGCGGACGCGCATCCTGGTTGGGCGATTCGACGTACCTGCAGGGCGTGACGCGCCCGTCAGGGCGAAGCTTCACTTCGCGGTCTCTTCTTTGATGCCCAGCCGCGCCATCCGGTAGCGAAGCTGGCGGAACGTGATGCCGAGGAGCTTCGCCGCCGCGGTGCGATTGAACCCGGTCTTGCCGAGCGCCTCGAGGATGGCCTTGCGCTCGATGCTGTCGAGGTAGTCGGGCAGCGGCCCGGCACCGCCTTCCTGCGGCGGCTCGCTCTCGGCGGGAGCGCTGAGCCGCAGGTCATCCACATCTATTTCGGCCTTCGTGGTGAGTGCGAGCGCTCGCTCCAGGATATTCTCGAGCTCCCGGATGTTGCCCGGAAACTCATGGCGCTGGAGCTCCTCGATGGCGGGCGGCGTGAGGTGCGACGGGGGCGTCCCCGACTGCGCCGACAGCCGCTCGAGGATCGCGCCGGCGATCACCGGGATGTCGCTCGCGCACTCGCGCA
Organism: Burkholderiales bacterium; assembly: GCA_036524215.1. Classification (GTDB taxonomy): domain Bacteria; phylum Pseudomonadota; class Gammaproteobacteria; order Burkholderiales; family SG8-39; genus SCGC-AG-212-J23. The sequence continues at coordinate 1,065 of DATDCR010000400.1, read as the reverse complement.
GCGGCGGCATCGCGAGCTCGATCACGTTGATGCGGTAAAAGAGGTCCTGCCGGAAGCGCCCGGCCGCGACCAGCTGGGCGAGCTTCTGGTGGGTGGCGCAGATGATGCGCACGTCGACCGGGTCCTCCTGCGTGGCGCCGACCTTGCGCACACGCTTCTCCTGGATCGCGCGCAGCAGCTTCACCTGCATGGGCAGCGGCAGGTCGGCCACTTCGTCGAGGAACAGCGTGCCGCCGTTCGCGGCCTGGAAGAAGCCCTCCCGGTCCTCGGCGGCGCCGGTAAAGGCGCCCTTCTTGTAGCCGAAGAACTCGCTTTCCATCAGGTTCTCGGGGATCGCGCCGCAGTTCACCGGCACGAAAGCGTGCTCGCGCCTCGCGCCGTTCTCGTGGATGAGCCGCGCCGCCAGCTCCTTGCCGGTGCCCGACTCGCCGCTGATGTAGACCGGCGCCTGGGTGCGCGCGAGCTTGGCGATCATCTCGCGCACCTGCACGAGCGGCGCGCTGTCGCCGAGCAGCCGACCGCGCAGCGGCCGGTCATGCGGCTGCGCCTCGCCGCGCCCCGGCAGCGAGAGCGCGGAGCGCACCAGCGCGCGCAGCTGCTCGAGCCCGACCGGCTTGGAGACATAGTCGAAGGCGCCGGCTTTCAGCGCCGCGACGGCATTTTCGGCGCTGCCATAAGCCGTGATCACGGCCACCGGCACGTCGGCGGCGTGCGCGGCAATGTGGCGCACGAGCTCCAGGCCCTCGCCGTCGGAGAGCCGCATGTCGGTCAGGCAAAGGTCGTAGCGCTCGGCCTTCAGGCGCTCCTTCGCCTCGGCGATCGTGCCCACGCTCGCCACGTCGAGCCCCATGCGCACCAGCGTCAGCTCGAGGAGTTCGCGGATGTCGGGCTCGTCGTCGACGACGAGCACCTGCGCCCCCCGGCCCGCCCGCTCGCCGCGCTCGGCGCGCTTCATGCCGCCCTCGCCTGCCGGCAGCGGATGCGGAAATGCGCCCCGTGCCCTTCGGCGACGTACTCGAGCGTCGCCCGGTTCGCCGCGCAGAGCTCGCGCGCGAGATAAAGCCC
>DATDCR010000399.1:0-7728 GCA_036524215.1 Burkholderiales bacterium | reverse complement strand
GGTGCATCCCTATCTGCGCCGCCGCCGAGGCCTCGAACCCGTCAGCTATCCAAGCCCGGCCGTGGAGCAGGTGCTCGGCCGCACGCTCGGCGTGCCGATCTTCCAGGAGCAGGTGATGCAGCTCGCGATGGTCGCCGCCGGATTCACGCCGGGCGAGGCGGATGGGCTGCGCCGCTCGATGGCCGCGTGGAAGAAGCGCGGCGGCCTCGAGCACTTCGAGCAGAAGCTGAAAAGCGGCATGGTGCGCCACGGCTACAGCGCGGCGTTCGCCGATGGCCTCTATCGCCAGATCCTCGGCTTCGGCGAGTACGGCTTTCCGGAGTCGCACGCGGCGAGCTTCGCGCTCCTCGTCTACGTCTCGTCATGGCTGAAGTGCCACCATCCGGCGGCCTTCTGCGCCGCGCTCCTCAACAGCCAGCCGATGGGCTTCTATGCCCCTTCGCAGCTGGTACAGGATGCGCGCCGCCATGGCGTCGAAGTACGGCCGGCCGAGGTGAACGCGAGCGACTGGGATTGCACGCTGGAGGGCGCGGCGCTGCGCCTGGGCCTGCGCATGGTCGGCGGACTGTCCGAGGCTGCGGGCAAGCAGATTGCTGCAGGCAAGCCGTACGGGTCGATCCATGAACTGGGCTTGAACCGCAAAGACCTTCGCGCGCTCGCTGCTGCGGGCGCCCTGCAGTCCATTGCCGGCCATCGGCGCCAGGCGCATTGGGCCGCCGCCGGGGGAGACCGCCGAGCACCGCTGGATGTGCCTTCCCATGAAGATCTCCCGGGCCTCGCCAGCCCGAGCGAGGGCGAGGACATCATCGCCGACTATGCCAGCCTGGGGCTGACGCTCGGCCGCCATCCGCTCGCTCTCCTGCGCCACGAGCTGCGGCGATTGCAGCTCGTCACGGCCGAGGAATTGATGCGCAGGCCGCATGGCAGCCGAGCCGCGATGGCCGGCCTGGTCACCTGCCGTCAGCGGCCGGATACGGCGAGCGGCGTCATCTTCGTCACGCTCGAGGACGAGACCGGCCAGGCCAACATCGTGGTGTGGAGCACGGTGGTGGAGCGCCAGCGGCACGAGCTCCTTGGCGCCCGGTTGCTGGGCGTGCAAGGCTCCATCGAGCGCGACGGCGAAGTGGTGCACCTGGTGGCAAGGCGGCTCGTCGATTACAGCCACCTGCTCGGCCCCCTCAGCACGGCTTCACGCGATTTCCATTAAGATTTTCCGCGATGAGCGCCACGCAAGCCGAGATTCTCAGCCTCATTGCCGGCCGGCGTGAGAGACGGCCGTTGCGCGATCTGCCCGCGCTGGCGGACCTGTTCCGGCGCCTGGGCGCCTGCACGGGCGCGGAGGCCGACGACACCGAGGAGAGGATCTGGGACGTGTGGATGGACCACCCGAACCAGGCCGCCGCCGCCATGCTGGAAGCGGCGACGCGGGACATCGCCGCCCGGCGCTACGACATCGCCGAAACGCGCCTCACGATCCTGCTCCGGAACGCGCCTCAATATGCCGAGGCTTGGCACAAGCGCGCCGCCCTTTACTATCTGCTCGGCCGCGACGGCGACTGCCTGCACGACATCCGCCGCACGCTCGAGCTCGAGCCGCGCCACTTCGCCGCCATGCTGCACTTCGGCGAGATTCTCCTCGGCGTGGGCGCGGCCGCCGATGCGCGCTACGCCTTCGCCGCGGCGCTTTCTCTGCACCCCCATCTGCCCCGCGCACGCGACGCGCTGTCTGACAATCCCTGACGGGTCGGCCGCGGGCCGCGCCTATAATCCGCCGGCATGGCAGACAAGAATTACAAGGTCACGGTGGCGCGCGACCTGGAGGACCTGATTCCCGTCTTCATGACCAATCGTCGCAAGGAGCTCGATACGCTGAAGGTGGCGCTCGCCGCGGCCGATTTCGAGCAGCTGCGCCAGCTCGGCCACCGCATGAAGGGCGTCGGCAACTCCTACGGCTTCGACCACGTGTCGACACTCGGCAAGTACATCGAGGACGGCGCCCGCACCGAGGATCGAGGGTCCATCGAGACGCGCATCGCCGAGTACGCCGATTACCTCGCAAAGGTACAGATCACGTACGAATGAGCTCGGCGGCGCGGTGACGAAGGGCAACTTCAGGGTGCTCGTCGTCGACGACGACCCCGACATGCTGAGCTTCCTGTCTCGCCTGATCTCCGCGGAAGGGATGAAGGCCGAGACGGCTCTCGATGGCGACGCGGCGCTGGTGCAGGCAATGGCGTCGCCGCCGGATCTCATCCTGCTCGACGTGATGCTGCCCGGCCTCGACGGCTTCACGGTGTGCGAGCAGCTCAAGCGCGATCCCGCCACCGCCATGGTGCCCATCGTGCTCGTCACGGCGCTCGAGGATCAGCCGAGCCGCGTGCGAGGCATCCGGGCCGGCGCCGACGATTTTCTTTCCAAGCCGGTGCAGCGCGAAGAGCTGATCGCGCGCGTGCAGACGCTGCGGCGCCTGCATGAATCGCGGCGCGAGCTGGAGGAACGGCGCCTCGCCGCCGAAGTGCAGCGCAAGGAGGCCTTGCGCAAGGCTTTCCAGCGCTACATCTCGCCGCGCCTCGCCGAGCGCATCATCGCCGACCTGGCGGAGGAAGGCACCCCCTTCCAGCGCGGTGCGCAGCGCGTCAGCGTGGTTGCGCTCTTTGCCGACCTGCGAGGCTTCACGCGGCTGACGGAAAGCACGCAGGTCGCCGAGGTGGTCGAACTCCTCAACGAATATTTTGCGGTCATTACCGATGCCGCCTACCGGCATGACGGCACCATCTTCAGCATGGCGGGCGACAACCTGCTGGTGGGCTTCAACGTGCCGTTCCCGCAGCCGCAGGCCGCACTGCACGCCTGGCGCACGGCCCATGACATGGCGCAGAGCGTCAAGCCGGTGCTCGAGCGCTGGAGGGCGCGCGGCGGCGTGCAGACGGCGGTGGGCTTCGGCATAGCGGCCGGGGATGCGATCATCGGCAACGTGGGATCGCCGCACTACATGAGCTACACCATCATCGGCGACGCGGTGAACGTGGCGGCGCGCCTGGTGGAAATGGCCAGGCCGGGCGAGCTGCTTTTCTCCGGTGCGGTGTACAAGGCGGTGGGCGACGCGGCGGCGCGGGCCCAGTCGCGCGGCAAGGTGGCATTGCGCGGGCGCAGCGAGCCGGTCGACGTCTATTCCGTGGCGCTCTAGCTTGCGCGTTCTCCTGATCGACGACGACCCCGACCTGCGCAGCCTGCTCGCGCATTACATCCGGCAGCGCTTGCCCGAGGCGCTGGTGGAGGAGTTCGACCCGCTGGAGCGGGACTTCCCCGAGCAGGACTTTCCGCTCGCGAACTATGACGTGCTCGTGCTCGACTACATGCTCGGGCGCGGCGATGGCCTGGAATGGCTGCAGCGCTTCAAGCGCCGCGACGATTGCCCGAAGATCCTCTTCCTCACCGGCGCCGGAAACGAAGCGATCGCGGTGCGCGCCATGAAATTCGGCGCCGACGACTACCAGCGCAAGCAGGAGCTCACGCGCGAGAAGCTGCTCGGCTCGCTGCGCGAGCTCACCGCCAACCAGGTCGAGCGCACGGTATCGCCGGAGCTGGCCTCGCGCATGGAAGGGCACTCGCTCGGTGCGCGCGTGCGCATTCCCGGCATCAAGATCCTGCGCCTGATCGGCGAGGGCGGCATGGCGCGCGTCTATCTCGCCTCGCGCGAAGGCGACGACGAGCCGCTCGTGGTGAAGATCCTGCGGCGCGAGGTGGTGGCCAACCCGACCGCGCTCGCGCGCTTCATGGAGGAATATTCGCTCGCCGAGCGCATCCAGAGCCGCCATGTGGCGCGCATCTACGACCACGGCCAGTACGAGGACTACGCGTACCTGGTGATGGAATTCTTCGAAGGCGGCGACCTGATGAAGCGGCTCGCCGGCAAGCCCATGCCGCCGCTCGAGGCGCTGCGCGTGTTCCGCGAGCTGATGTTCGCGCTCGGCGACATCCACGAGAAAGGCATCCTGCACCGCGACCTCAAGCCGCAGAACCTGATGTTCCGCAACGATGGCACGCTCGCGATCCTCGACTTCGGCATCGCCAAGCAGATCGACGCGGTGGATCGCACCCACCAGGGCGAGATCCTCGGCACGCCGCGCTACATGAGCCCGGAGCAGGTGCAGGGCAGGGTGCTCGACCTGAGGACCGACATCTACAGCGCGGGGGTCCTGCTCTACCAGATGCTTACCGGGCGCCATCTCTTCGAAGGCGAAACGGCCGTGGAGGTGGCGCTCCACCACCTCAATACGCCGGCTCCTGCGCTACCCGACCAGCTGCAGGCCTACCAGAGGCTGCTCGACAAGCTGGTCGAGAAAGACCGCGAGGCGCGCTTCCGCAATGCCGACGAGGTGATCGGCTTTCTTACGCGCAAGTTCGAGCCGCCCGTGGACGCGGACCGCACGCACAAGCTTCACTGACGGCCTAGGGAAGCTTCGCCCAGATGGCGCGGAGCTGGTCGGGCAGGTCTTTCGGCGAGAAGGGCTTCGAGATCGTTCCCGCCGCGCCGAGGGACATCAGCTCCTCCATGTCGCGCGAGGTGGCCTTGGCCGTGATGAACACCACCGGAAGCGCGCTCACCTCCGGCAGGGTCTTCATCTTCCTGAAGAGAGTCGGCCCATCCATGCCGGGCATCATCCAGTCCAGCATGACGAGGTCGGGCTTGAAGGCCGTGATCGCCGCGATGGCGGCGGTCGGATCGCCCACCACCTCGACGGTCATCTTGCCGACACGCTCGAGCGACATGCGCACGATGCGCTGGATATCCTCGTCGTCTTCGACGTAGCAGATGCGATTCAGGGGGCGGTCAGGCATGGCGCGGTAGCTCGAACCAGAAGGTGGTGCCCCCGCCGGGGCGGTCATCGAAGCCGATATGGCCGCGCATCATCTCCACCAGGCGCTTGCAGATGGCGAGGCCGAGGCCGGTACCGCCTTTCTGGCGCGACGTGGTGGAATCGGCCTGGCTGAACCGGCCGAAGATGCGCGTGCGGAAGTTCTCGGGAATGCCGGGACCACGGTCGTGCACGGCGACGCGCAGGACGCCGGCACGGTCTTCGGTGCTGATTTCCACGACTTCTCCTTCCGGCGAGAACTTGGCCGCATTGGATAGCAGGTTGGTCATCACCTGCAAGAGGCGTTTGCGATCCGCATTCACTTCGTCGGTGGCGAGCTGCCCGCGGGCCTCGAAGCGTACCTTGAAGCGGTCGCCGAAGCCCTTGTTGAGGACCATCGCCTCGCGCACCAGCTCGTCGACGCGCATCACCTCCGGGTTCAGCGTCAGCTTGCCGGACTCGATCTTCTCGATGTCGAGGATGTCGTTGATGAGATCGAGCAGCCGCTGGCCGTTTCGTTCCGCCACCTCCGTGAGCTCCATCACGTCCTTGGGCACATCGCCCAGGACGCCCGCGTTGATGAGCTGCAGCGACCCGATGATCGAAGTGAGCGGCGTGCGCAGCTCGTGGCTCAGGGTCGAGGTGAACTCCTTCTTCATGCGCTCGGCCTCGAGCTGGGCGGTGATGTCGCGGCCCTGCGCGATCACCGAGACCAGCTGCCCCTCGGGGTTGACGAGCGGGGTGACGGTCCATTCGCAGATGATCTCGGCGCCGTCGCGCCGCGGATTGCGGATGATCACCCCCGCCTGAGGCTTGCGCGTGGCCATCACCTGCGCCCAGCTCTTCTCGAACTCGTCGTGGTACTTCGGCAGCACGAGCCGCTTGGCCGTGTCGCCGATCAGCTCCGCGGCCGCGAAGCCGAAAAGAAGCTCGGCCGCGTGGTTGACCTCGTGGATCACGCCGGCCGCATCGAGCTCGATGACCGCGATCGGCGCGCGCTCGGCGAAAAGCGCGAGCTTGCGCCCGCTCGCCTCGATCTGGCGCCGCGCCTCTTCCAGCTCGACGAGCTGGCGCTGGTACGCATGCCGCAGCCGATAGCCCGAAAGGAAGACGCCGTTCAGGCGGAAGGCGATGGCGACGCTGACGCCGTAGAAGAGCGGGATCAGCAGGGCGATCTCGGCAAACAGGCGGTTGCCGAAGGTCGCCAGCACGTAGGTGAAGGGCAACGCGATCGCCGCGGCGTAGGCGGCGAACATGGGCCAGGAGGCGGCGTACATGGGGATGCCGCCGGACATGACGCCCGCGAGCAGGAAGGCGAGGAACACCTGCCGCTCGTCGGAGTGGGACGGGAAGAACACGGCCGCCGCGAATCCCCACGTCGCGCCCGCCGCGAAGGCGCCGATGCCGAGCCAGCGCAGCCATTGCCCGGTGTGCTCGACCTTGCGCGCATCCTGGCGATAGCCGAGGTACAGCATGCCGTGCAGGACGACCACCAGGACGAGCAGGCCCGCCCAGAACAGCACCAGCTCGATGAGGCGGCCTTCGCGCAGCTCGATGGCGGCGATGAGGCCGATGACGGTGGTGGCCACCATGCCGAGCGGAAGCTGGCTGTAGAGCTGATCGACCCGGTCGGCGCGCACCATGGCCGGGTCCGCCCGATCGCGGATGTCCTTGGTGATGGCGACGGCGCCGCGCTCGGCGCTCGCGATTCCGTTGGCTAGATTGGTCATCGGCGCGAGGCGAAAGCCTGCGCCAATTCTATAGCGGACGGGCTTTCAGAAGCTCTTGCCGTTGCGAATTACGCCGACCGCGATGCCTTCGATGGCGAGCGTCTCGCGGCGCAGATCGACTTCGATCGGCGAGAACTCCGGGTTTTCCGCCTCGAGCTGCACCGCGTGACCGCGACGGCGCAGGCGCTTCACCGTGACCTCGTCGCCCAGGCGGGCGACCACGATCTGTCCGCTGCGCGCTTCCTGCGTGCGATGCACGGCGAGGAGATCGCCTTCCAGAATCCCGGCGTCGCGCATCGACATGCCGCGCACGCGCAGCAGGTAGTCGGCGCGCGGCGTGAAGAGATTCGGATCCACCTGGTAGCGGCCCTGCACGTTCTCTTCGGCGAGGATCGGCGCACCCGCCGCGACGCGGCCGACGACCGGCAGCTCGAGCAGCCGGCCCGCCCGGCCGCTGCCGCGCGCATCGCGCACGCGGATGCCGCGCGATGCGCCGGTGGAGATGTCGATCGCGCCTTTCTTCTCGAGCGCGCGCAGGTGCTGCTCGGCGGCGTTCACCGAGCGGAAGCCCATCTTCTCGGCGATTTCCGCGCGCGTCGGCGGATAACCGGAAACTTCGGTCAGCTCGCGCACGAGGCGCAGGATCTCGGCTTGCCGCTCGGTCAGGGCTTCCATAGCTGGCATTATATACAGTATTAGAGGAGCCCGCGCTGCAGCGGGCCGCTCGCCTCCTCGATGAGCGAGGGCTCGTCGTTTTCGGGCTTGTTGACGCGCACGCTGACCGGCCAGGCCGCCATCCGCTCGGCGGGATAGGGGCGCACATAGGCGAGGAGCGCTTCCGTGTCCTGATTCGCGGGATCGAGCCATGCGCCGTAGTCCTCGGGCGCGAGGATGACCGGCATCCGGTCGTGGATCGATTGCATGAGCGCGTTGGGTGCCGTCGTGATGAGCGAGACGCTGCGCACGCCGTGCCATAGCGCGGTGATGCCGGCCAGGCCGAAGAGCTCGGCATCGGACGGTTTGAGGTACCACGGCTGCTTGTAGGCGCCGCTGTGCCACTCGTAAAAACCGCTCGCCGGAACGAGGCAGCGCCATTGGCGGAAAGCATCGCGAAATGCAGGCCGCGCCACGAGCGACTC
>DATDCR010000398.1:0-5709 GCA_036524215.1 Burkholderiales bacterium | reverse complement strand
CCCGCATGATGCGGGCCTGTCGCTGCATCTGACTTTCAATCCCACCGCAACGCCGGTCTCCACGGGTGCCCGCCCGCGCGTCGCGATCCTGCGGGAGCAGGGCGTGAACGGCCAGGTCGAGATGGCGGCGGCCTTCGACCGCGCCGGCTTCGAGGCGGTCGACGTGCACATGACGGATCTGCTCGCGGGGCGGCGCACGCTCGAGGGCTTCAAGGGCATCGTGGCCGGCGGCGGCTTCTCGTACGGCGACGTGCTCGGCGCCGGACGCGGCTGGGCGAGCACCATCCTCTACAACGCGCGCGTGCGCAGCGAGTTCGAGAAATTCTTCCGCCGCGACGACACCTTTGCGCTCGGCGCGTGCAACGGCTGCCAGATGATGGCGGCGCTGAAGGAGCTGGTGCCGGGCGCGGCGCACTGGCCGCTCTTCGTGCGCAACCGCTCCGAGCAGTTCGAGGGACGCCTCGTCATGGTGGAGATCGTCGACAGCCCTTCGATCTTCTTCGCCGGCATGGCCGGCAGCCGCATCCCGATCGTCACCGCGCACGGCGAGGGGCGCGCTGAATTCTCGGTTGAGCCGGAGCTTGTCTGCATGCGTTATATCCACAACAACGGCCAGCCGACCGAGGTCTATCCCTACAACCCGAGCGGCACGCCGCAGGGCATCACCGGCCTCACCACCGCCGACGGCCGCTTCACCATCCTGATGCCGCACCCCGAGCGCTGCTTCCGCACCGTGCAGATGTCCTGGCAGCCGCCCGGCCTCGGCGAAGACTCGCCCTGGATGGAGATGTTCCGCAACGCCCGCCGCTGGGTCGGATGAATTCGGGGTCAGGGCACTAATTCGTGCGGCTATGGACGCTGCATCCGAAGTATCTCGACGCGAAGGGCATCGTCGCGCTGTGGCGCGAGGCACTCCTTGCGCAAGCGGTCCTGCGCGGCCTGACGCGCGGCTATCGGCATCATCCGCAACTCGATCGCTTCCGCTCGCAGGCGAAGCCGCGCTCGGCGATCAATGCGTACCTGGCGGGCGTGCATGCCGAGTCCCTGCGGCGTGGCTATCGCTTCGACGCCCGGAAATGCCGAGGTACCCGCATGCAATCGCGCATGAGTACGACTTCCGGGCAGCTGAAGCATGAATGGCAGCACCTGCTCGCCAAGCTGAAGGCGCGCAGCCCGGTCGACTACGGGAAATGGAAGGCGCTGCGGCGGCCGCAGGCGCATCCGCTGTTCAAAGTCGTGCCGGGACCGGTCGCCGAATGGGAGCGTCGGTGAGATCAACGAATTCGGGGTCAGGGCACTAACTATTTCCTTGAGGGCGTTCCGGGCGTAGCGTGATCACCGGCGATCGTCGCCTACGCAACGGAGGACCTTATGTTCAAGCGATCGTTAGCAGCCGTCGGTTTTCTCGCAGTCAGCCAGGCCGGCTTCACGCAGGAAGGATCGGTGCAGGGCGTATGGAAGCTCGTGTCCTACGAAGTGGAGATCCAGGCCACCGGCCAGAAGGAGCCGGTGATGGGACGCAACCCCGCAGGCTATGTCATCTTCACACCGGAAGGGCGGGCGATGTTCCTTCTCACCGGCGAAGGACGCAAGCCCGCGAAGACGGTACAGGAGCGCGCCGAGCTGCTGAGCAGCCTCGTCGCTTATACCGGCACCTATCGCATCGAAGGGGACAAGTGGATCACGCGGGTCGAAGTGGCCTGGAATCCGGAATGGGTCGGCACCGAGCAGACGCGGTTCTTCAAAGTGGATGCGAACCGGCTGCAGGTGCTGACGACCTGGCGCGTGATGCCGAACTGGGCCGATAAGGGCATGCAGCGCAGCATCGTCACGTTCGAGAGATCCAAATAGGGATGCTCGAAGTCCGGCAAAGCCGCGCGGCGGACATCCCGGCGATCCTCGCCGTGATCAACGCCGCCGCGCAGGCCTATCGCGGCGTGATTCCCGCCGATCGCTGGCACGATCCGTACATGCCCGAAGGCGAGCTCGCGAGCGAGATCGCCGCCGGCGTGCAGTTCTCCGTGGCCGAGGAGAGCGGCGTGCTGCTCGGCGCGATGGGAATCCAGGACAAAGGCGAAGTGGCGCTCATCCGCCACGCCTATATCGCGCCGTCGGCGCAGAGAAGAGGCGTCGGCACCAAGCTCCTGCACCATCTCGAGAAGCAGGTCGCGAAGCCGATCCTCATCGGCACCTGGGCCGCGGCGACGTGGGCCATCGATTTCTACGTGCGCAACGGCTTCACGCTCGTCTCGCACCAGGAGAAGGAGCAGCTGCTGCGCCGCTACTGGTCGATCCCGCAGCGGCAGGTCGAAACCTCGGTCGTGCTGGCAAAGCGCTAGCGGCGCGCATGGACGGCGTAACGCTCGGCGTGTTTCTCGCCACGGCGTTCCTCGGCGGCGTGCTGTCGGGGCTCGCCGGATTCGCGATGGGACTCATGCTCTCCGCCATCTGGCTGCACTTCCTGCCGCCGGTGCAGACCATCGCGCTCATCATCGGCTACGGCTTCTGGTCGCAGCTCTATGCCATGTGGAAGCTGCGGCGCAGCCTGCGCTGGAAGAGCGTGGCGCCGTTCATCGTCGGCGGCGTCTTCGGCGTGCCGGCCGGCGCCCTGCTGCTCGCCCATATCGCGCCCGCGCACCTGCGCATCGGCATCGGCGGCTTGGTGGTCGCGTACAGCCTCTATGGATTCGTGCAGCCGCGCTTCGAGCCGGTCGAGGCGGGCGTGCGGGCCGAGGTCGGCGTCGGCTTCCTGAACGGCCTGCTCGCCGGGCTGGCCGGGCTGTCCGGCATCATCATCACCATCTGGTGCCAATGGCGCGGCTGGCCGAAGGACGTGCAGCGCACGGTGTTCCAGCCGGTGAACCTGGCGGCGATCGTGCTGACCGGCGCCTCGCTTGCGATCGCCGGCACCGTCACCCTGGAAACGGGCAAGCTCTACCTGCTCGGCCTGCCGTTCATCATCGCCGGGCTGTGGACCGGATTTCGCCTGTACGAGAAGGTCGGCGACGCCGGGTTTCGCAAGCTCGTGCTGGCGCTGCTCCTGCTCGCCGGATTGTCGCTCGTGTTCCCGGCGCTCGCCTGAGCTATTTCTTCTCGGACTTCTTCGCGGGAGAGCGCTTCCACAGGTTGTTCTTGTCGGCCCAGTCGGTGATCGACGATTCGGCCTTCTGTGCCGCGTTCTTGTCGGATTTCGCCGGCGGCTTTTGCTTGGTCTTCTGGTCGTCCGCGGCGTGGACGCAACCGACCGCCAGAGCGAGTGCGAGGAGGAACGAGGCTCGAGTCTTCATGGGCGCGTAGTGAACCAGAGATGCGCGGCCGGCGCAACGCCGCACCCGGAGGCCGTAAACTTGCTTACCAGATCGTGACCTGACCTCGTATCGCGTGGACGACGTTCTCATCATCGGCGCCGGGATCGGCGGACTCGCGCTTGCGCTCGAGCTCGATCGCCAGCGCATCGCCTGCCGCATCTTCGAATCCGCTCCCGGCATCAAGGCGGTCGGCGTCGGCATCAATCTCCTGCCGCACGCGACGCGCGTCCTCGATGAGCTCGGCCTCGTGCCCGCGCTGGCGAAGGTCGCGGTCGAGACGCAGGAAGCCGCCTTCTTCAACCGCTTCGGCCAGCTCATCTATCGCGAGCCGCTCGGACGCCATGCCGGCTACCCGTGGCCGCAGTTCTCCATCCATCGCGGCGACCTGCAGGCGGTGCTGATGGAGGCGGTGAAGGCGCGCATCGGCGAAGACCGGCTGCACCTGGGCTTCCACTGCACGGGCTTCACGCAGGACGCCCGTGGCATCACCGCCCAATTCAAGGATCGAGCGCCGGTGAAGGGCAGAGCGCTGGTCGGCTGCGACGGCATCCATTCCGTCGTCCGCCAGCAGATGTATCCGAAGGAAGGCGAGCCGCGCTACTCGGGCATCAACATGTGGCGCGGGGTCACGCGCTGGCCGCCGGTGCTCTCGGGCGCGTCGATGACGCGCGCCGGCTGGCTGAAGGGCGGCAAGCTCGTCCACTACCCGATCCGCAACAACATCGACGCGCAGGGGCGGCAGCTCGTGAACTGGCTGTGGGAGATCGAGACGCCGAGCTACAAGCGCTGGGACTGGAACCGGCCGGCGAGCGTGGACGACTTCATCGCCGGCGCGAAGGACTGGCACTTCGACTGGCTCGACGTGCCCGCTTTCTTCCGCGCTGCCGACGTCGTGCTCGAGTATCCGATGGTCGACAAGGACCCGCTGCCGGCGTGGAGCTTCGACCGCGCCACGCTCCTTGGCGATGCCGCGCACCCGATGTATCCGCGCGGCTCGAACGGCGCCGGGCAGGCGATCCTCGATGCGCGCGCCTTTGCCGAGTGCATGGCGCAATACGAGTCGGTGATCGAGGCGCTGAAGGAGTACGAGGCGAAGCGCCTCGGCCCGACCTCGAGCGTGGTGCTCGAGAACCGGCGCAATCCGCCGGACGCGATCCTGCGCGAGATCTACGAGCGCACGGGCGACCGCCCGTTCGACGACATCGGAGCGGTGATCACCCCGGCCGAGCTGCAGGCGCTTTCCGAGCGCTACAAGAAGGTGGCCGGCTACGACAAACGAACCCTGGAGAAGAAACGATGAGCATCGTGCGCCACGATCCAAGCAGCATCCTTTCGCACGCCGTCGAGCACGGCGACACCGTCTATCTCGCCGGCATCGTGGCGAAGGACCTGGCGAAGGACGTGAAGGGGCAGACCAAGGAGGTGCTCGACGAGATCGACCGCCTGCTCGCCAAGTGCGGCTCGCACAAGTCGAAGGTCCTGCAGGCGACGATCTGGGTCACCGACATCCGCAACCGCGCCCTGATGAACGAGATGTGGAGCGCCTGGGTCGATGCCAAGAACCTGCCGGCACGCGCCTGCGTCGAGGCCAAGCTCGCCGACCCGCGCGCGCTGGTGGAGATCATGGTGAGCGCCGCGAAGGCTTAAGAAATTTAATCTTCTCCCGACAGCGCTCCGCGGCGCGCGCTTCTATGCTTCGTCCCAGCCGCCGGCCATGACGGATGCCGGGGTCGGGGGACTTGGGGGGAAAAAGCAGCCTGTCCCGGCCGGCGGCCGCAGTTCCATCCTTACTCGAAGAGATTCACCACCGCGTCGAGCCCGCACCAGCTGATCGCGCAGCCCGCCTGCGCGCGCACCACCGGCTTGGCATGGAAGGCGATCGAAAGTCCCGCCTGCGCCATCATCTTGAGGTCGTTCGCGCCGTCGCCGATGGCGACGGTCTCGGCCCTTTTTGCGCCCAGCTCGGCCATCACGGCGCGAAACTTCGCCGCCTTGGCGTCCGCATCGACGATGTCGCCCAGCACCTGGCCGGTGAGCTTCCCATCGCTCACTTCGAGGCGGTTCGAGATCGTGTAGTCAATGCCGAGGCGCGCCTTCAGGCGCTCGGTGAAGAAGGTGAAGCCGCCGGAGACGAGCAGCAGCTTCACGCCGTGGCGCTTGCACGCGGCGATGAGCGCTTCAGCGCCTGGTGTGAGCCTTAGCCGCTCCTCGTAAACCCGAAGCAGCGCTGCCTCCGGTAATCCATTGAGGAGGGAAACGTGCTTGCGCAGGCTCTGCGGGTAGTCGAGCTCGCCGCGCATCGCCTGCGCCGTGATGCCGGCGACCTGCGCCTTGCAGCCGGCGATGTCGCCGAGCTCGTCGATGCATTCGATGGTGATGAGCGTCGAGTCCATGTCCATCG
>DATDCR010000397.1:0-4814 GCA_036524215.1 Burkholderiales bacterium | reverse complement strand
CAGCGCTCCGGCCGAAGGGACTCGCTGCGGATCAGGTCCCAGATGTGGTTGCGGTACTCGTGGCACTGCATCGACTTCTTCACGGTGATCTCGCGCGGGCGCGCGAGGTCGATCTTTACCTCTTCCTTGATGCGGCCCGGGCGCGCCGAGAGCACGATCACGCGGTCGCCGAGGTACACGGCTTCCTCGATGTCGTGCGTGACGAAGACGATGGTCTTCTTCGTGCGCTCCCAGAGGCGCGTGACCTCCTCCTGCATCGATTCGCGCGTCTGCGCGTCGAGCGCGCCGAACGGCTCGTCCATCAGCAGCACCTTGGGATCGAACGCCAGCACGCGCGCGAGCGCCACGCGCTGCTTCATCCCGCCCGAGAGCTCGGCCGGATAGTGGTTGCGGAAGTCGGCGAGCCCCGTCATCTCCAGGTGCTTCTGCACGGTGGCCTCGATCTCGCCGCGCGAAGCGCCGCGCGCCTCGAGCCCCCACGCCACGTTGCCGGCGACGGTCTTCCAGGGAAAGAGCGCGTATTCCTGGAACATCATGCCGCGGTCGGGGCCCGGGCCGCGCACCTCGTTGCCGTAGACGCGGATCGCGCCGCTGTCGTAGCCGATGAAGCCGCCCATCATGTGCAGGAAAGTGCTCTTGCCGCAGCCGCTCGGCCCGATGATGGTGATGAACTCGCCCTCGCGCGCGGCGAAGCGCTCGATGTCGAGGATGTCGAGGGCGTGGCCGTTCTTCGTGTAGGTCTTGCGCAGGCCGACGGCCTCGAGGGCGATGGCGCTCATGCTAGAAGGTTTGGCTCCAGGGCCTCAGGTCGACCTCGAAGGTCCAGGCATTGCGCGGCTGGCAATGCAGCTGCCAGTAGGTCTCGGCGACGGCGTCGGGCGAGAGCGCGCCATCGGCGCCGAGCGCCTCCATGCGGCTGCGGTAGTCGCGCCACATCATCTTGCTGTCGATGGCGCCGTCGAGGATCACCGTGGCGACATGGATGCCGCGCGGGCCGAGCTCCCGCGCCATGCTCTGCGCCATGTAGCGCAGGGCGCCCTTCGCCGCGGCGAAAGCGGCCTGCTGGCGGGTGCCGCGCAGGCTTCCCGAATTGCCGGTGAAGAGCACCGTGCCGCGCCCGCGCGGCAGCATGCGTCGCGCCGCCTCGCGCGCGACGAGGAAGCCGTTGGCGCAGCCCTGGCGCCAGGCGGCCTCGAAATCGGCGAATGAGATATCCGTGAAGGCGCCGACGATGCGCGTCGCCGCGACGAACGCCACGGCGTCGATCGGGCCGAGCTCGGTTTCCACGCGCTCGAAGAGCGATGCCACATCCGCCTCGACCGAGAGATCCGCCGGAAAGGCAGCGCCGCCCACCTCGGCGGCGAGCGCGCGCAGCTTCGCCGCATCGCGCGCGGCGAGCGCGACGCGATAGCCTTCGCGCGCGAAGCGCAGCGCGATCGAGCGCCCGAGACCTTCGCCGGCGCCGGCTACAAGGAGAACGCCCATCGTCTAACATAACGTACCGCATTCATCGCCGCTTTCCCATGGCCGTCAACGAGCAGCTCGCGATGCTGGTCCAGCCCGACCGCGTGCATCGCGCGATCTATACCGATCCTTCGATCTTCGAGCTGGAGATGGAGCGCATCTTCGGCCGCGCCTGGCTGGTCCTGGGCCACGAGAGCCAGGTCAAGGCGCCGGGCGACTACTTCACGACGCGCATGGGCCGCGAGCCGGTCGTGGTTGTCCGAAGGGACGACCGGCAGATCGGCGTGCTGGTCAACCGCTGCGCGCATCGCGGCTCGATGGTCTGCGCCGAGGGCCGCGGAAACACCGAGCGCTTCGTCTGTCCCTATCACGGCTGGAGCTACGACCGCGCCGGCACGCTGAAGGCCGTGCCTTTCGCTTCCGGCTATGACTCCCGGAAGATCGGGGAATTGAGGCTCATCGCGGTGCCGCACGTCGCCACCTACCGCGGTTTCATCTTCGCCTCGCTCGCCGCAAAAGCGGAGCCGCTCGAAGAGTTCCTCGGCCCGGCGAAAGCGTCATTCGACGACTTCGTCGACCGCGCCCCGGGCGGCGAGCTCGAAGTGGCGGGCGGCGTCTTCAAGCACACCTATAACGGCAACTGGAAGCTGATGCTCGAGAACCACCTCGACGGCGCCCATCCGGCATGGGTGCACGCCTCTTCGGTGGCGGTGGCTCGCACCGCGCCGGATCCCGGCAAGCCGGGCGAGGAGCATTACTACGACATCGCCGTGCGCCAGATGCGGCAGAACGGCGCGCCCGACGCCGTGTGGGAAGGCACCGGCGTCTGGACCACGCCGCGCGGCCATGGCTACATGGGCGACTACCACGACGACGATCGCCTGGTGACGGGGCTGGGCAATCCGGTGTTCGATGAATACCGCGCCGAGCTGATCAAGCGCCTGGGCGAGAAAGAGGCCGATCGCGCGCTGCGCGTCACGCTGTGGAACACGATCATCTACCCGAACTGCTCGTTCATGAGCCAGTTCCGCCAGCTGCGCATCATCCATCCGCTCGCCGTCGACCGCTCGGTCGTCTACACGTATTCGTTCCGCATGAAGAACGCGCCGGCGCAGATGTTCCGCGACACGGTGGCGTTCGCGAACGTCGTGAACGGCACCGCTTCCTGGGTGCTCACCGATGACCTCGAGGTATACGAGCGCATCCAGCATGGTCTCGCCTCACGCAGCGCCGAGTGGCTGTACATCGGCCGCGGCTACGGCCATGACCTTCAGGATGGAAAAGCGTTGCGCGGCAAGACCGGCACCAGCGAGGTCCACCTGCGCGGGCAGCTGCGCGCCTGGCAGGAGTACATGAACCGTGACGCCTGAGCAGTTCCTGTATCACGAGGCGCGGCTGCTCGACACGCAGCGCTTCGAGGAATGGCTCGAGCTCTTCGCCCCCGACGCCATCTACTGGGTGCCGCTCGAGCACGGCCAGAAGGATGGGCTCGAGACCTCTTCCATCATCCACGACGACCGCACGCTGCTCGAGCTGCGCGTGAAGCAGATCCGCCATCCGCGCGCCCACGCGCGCCAGCCGCTCGCGCGCACCGTGCATCAAGTGGGCAACATAATTCACCTGGGCGAAGCGAACGGCGAGCTGCGCATCGGCTCGACGCTCTCGGTGATCGAATTTCGAAACGAGAAACAGCGCCTCTACGGCGCGCTCGTCGAGCACCGCCTGCGGCCGAAGGACGATACATTCCGGATCGCGCACAAGCGCGTGGACCTCGTCAACTCTGAAGGTGAGCTCGATGGCATCGCCGTCCTCCTCTAGAAATACCCGGCCGGTGGTCATCGCCGGCGGCGGCATCGGCGGCCTCGCCGCCGCGCTCGCGCTCGCGCGCAAGGGCTTCAAGAGCGTGGTGCTGGAGCAGTCGCCGCAGTTCGGCGAGATCGGCGCCGGCATCCAGATCGCGCCGAACGCGTGGCACGCGCTCGATGCGTTGGGCGTGGGCGCACTCGTCAAGCGCGACGCGGTCTTCATCGAGCACCTGCTCATGATGGACGGCATCACCGGCGAGAAGGTGATCGACATCCCGCTCGACAAGCGCTTTGCGAAGCGCTTCCGCAATCCCTACGCGGTCACGCACCGCGCCGACATCCACGGCTCGCTGCTCGACGGCTGCAAGGCGCTGCCCGGGCTGATCGAGCTTCGCACCAGCACGCGCGTCACCGGCTTCAAGATCGAGAACCCGGGCGTGACGGTCGAGACCGAAGGCGCAACGCTGCGCGGCGAGGCGCTGATCGGCGCCGACGGCCTGCGCTCGGTGGTCCGCGACGCGCTCATCGGCGACCCGCTGCCGGGCTCGACGATCCACAAGTGCTACCGCGCCGTGCTGAACGCAGGCGATGTGCCCAAGGACCTGCGCTGGGCCGCGGCGACGCTGTGGGCCGCGCACAACACGCACATCGTCCATTACCCGCTGCGCGGCTGGAAGCTCTTCAACCTCGTGGCGACGACGATCGGCAAGCCGATCAGCGAGGGGCATAACGAGCCGGCCACGCCTGACGAGGTGCTGCCGCAGTTCTCGCACTATTGCGACAAGCCGCTCAAGCTGATGCGCACGCCGAAGAAGTTCACGCGCTGGATGCTGCGTTGTCGCGAGCCGGTGGCGAACTGGACGCGCGGGCCGGTGGCGCTGCTCGGCGACGCCGCCCACCTGATGCTGCAGTACATGGCGCAGGGCGCGGCGATGGCGATGGAGGACGCGGTGTGCCTCGGCCTTTGCGCCGACCGCGCCGACGGCGACTTCGAGGAGGCTTTCCTCGAGTACCAGAACGCGCGCCTGGCGCGCGCCTCGCGCGTGCAGATCTCGGCCAACAGCCTGGTCGGGATGATCTTCCACGTGCCCGACGGCATCGAGCGCATCGTGAGGAACAGCATCTACCAGGGCCGCAGCCCGGAGCGCTACTACGACGCGCTCGACTGGGTCTTCACGCCGCCGGACTACGTGCGGGAGTTCAAGACGCAGCGGCGCAAGCCCGCCGGAAAGGCCCGCGCCAAAGCCTCATAATGAGGCATGGACGCGTTCGAACTGCTGGTCGACGCTCATCGGCCGGCCATGAAGCCGGTGCTCGCCAAACTGGTCGAGATCCTGCGCGCCCATGACGTGCGGTACGTGATCGGCGGCGCCAACGCGCTCTCGCTCTATGTGCGGCCGCGCATGACGGTCGACGTGGATGCCTTTGTCGACGCCGCGCGCAAGGACGAGATCGACCGGCTGCTCGCGGCGCAGTTCGAGCTGGTGAGCATCGGGCGGTTCCACTCGAAGTTCAGGCAGGCGGACGTGGAGATCGACATCCTCT
>DATDCR010000396.1:0-2767 GCA_036524215.1 Burkholderiales bacterium | reverse complement strand
ACCTTGCCGATCGCCTCGGCGACGAGCGGGAACATGCGCCGCGGGCCGGTGTGGAAGAGGAGCGGCTCGTCGTCGGCGACGAGATACTGGTTGAAGTTGAAGGCCGGGCCGCCGGGGATCTGGACCGGCGTGTTGATGCGGTAGATGCCGGGGGCGACTTCGTGCAGGTTGGTGCCGCTGGTCGGGTTGGTGATCATCGGGAGCCTCATTGGTTGTGGTAGCCGGTAGTGCGCCGGGGAGGCGAGTCGTTACACCGAAAGCAGCGCTGTAACGCGAGGCGCACTCGCGACACATCCGGTTATGCTCGCGCCGTGCCTTCTGATTCCACCCTTGGAGCGCTCGACGACGGCGAGCTCGCCCGCCGGGTTGCCGCGGCCGGCGGCGCGCCCGATTCGGCGGCCGAGGCGGAGCTCTACCGGCGGCTCGCGCCGCGCGTGCGGCTCTACGGGCTGCGCCACCTGCGCGACCGGGCCGCGGCCGCGGACCTCGTGCAGCAGGTGCTCCTCATGACCCTCGAGCGCCTGCGCGCGGGCGAGGTGCGGGAGCCGGACCGCATCGCCTCCTTCGTGCTCGGCGCCTGCCGCATGACGGTGCTGGAGATGCGGCGCGGCGAGCGCCGCCGGGAGGAGCTTCTGGAATTGCATGCAGATAAGGAACAAGCATTCGAGGCGCCGGAGCCGATCGCGCTCGACCCTGACCGCCTCGCCGGCTGTCTGGAGGCGCTCTCCGAGCGCGAGCGCTCGGTGGTGGTGATGAGCTTCTTCGCCGACAAGGCGGCCGACGAGGTCGGCGCCGAGCTTGCGCTCAGCGCGGGCAACGTGCGCGTGATCCGGCACCGGGCGATCGGCCGGCTGAGGGAATGCATGGAGGGGCGGTGACGCGCTGCAAGACATCGATTCCGTTCGAGGAGCTGACGGCCTACTGGCTTGGCGAGCTGGAGAGCGCAAAGGCCGAGCGCCTCGAGGAGCACGTCTTCGCCTGCGCGGACTGCGCGCGGCGGCTCGAATGGCTCGCGCGGCTCTCGGACGGCGTGCGCGCGGCGGTTCGCGCAGGCGGGGTCGGCCTCTTCGTCTCCCGGTCCTTCGTCGAGGCGCTCGCGCGGGCGGGGCTGCGCTTGCGTGAGTACGGCCTCGAGCCCGGCGGCAGCGTGAACTGCACGATCGGCGCGGACGACGACGCGGTGCTCTCGCGCATCCGCGCGCCGCTCGCAGGCGCGAAGCGCGTCGACGTGCTGCGCCGCCTGAGCGTCGGCGCGCAGGAGCACGAGGACCGCGTGGCCGACGTGCCATTCGATCCGGCGGCTGGCGAGGTGCTTTTCCTTCCCTCTCCCGCCGCTCTGAAAGCGATGCCCTCGCACACCCTGCAGGTCAAGCTCGTCGCGGTCGACGAAGCGGGCGAGCGGCCGCTCGGCGAGTACACGTTCCGGCACACGGCTGCGGGTTGACGAAGTTGCTAAAAAGGCTACGATTGTCGCCAATTAGGCAACACAAAGGGAGACCCCCCTGGACGCCGCCGCCCTGCTGTTCGGTGAATACCGCCGCCGCGTGCTGGCGCTCCTCCTGCTGCGGCCGGAGGAGTCGCGGCACGTGCGCGACCTCGCGCGAGCGCTGGGCAAGCCTGCCGGAACGCTGCTGCGCGAGCTGAACGCGCTTGCCGAGGCCGGCGTGCTCGAGCGCCGGCGGGTGGGCAACCAGGTCCATTTCCAGGCCAACGCGGGCTCGCCGATCTACGAGGACCTGCGCAACATCCTGAAGAAGACGGTCGGCGTCGCGGACGTGCTGCGCGAGGCGCTCGCGCCGCTCGCGGCGAAGATCCGGGCGGCCTTCGTCTACGGGTCGATCGCGCGCGGCGACGAGCGCCCGGGAAGCGACCTCGACCTGATGATCGTGGGTGAAGTGCGTTTCGCCGATGTCGTCGCCGCGCTCGCGCCGGCGCAGGAAACGCTGCGGCGCGAAGTCAACCCGAACCTCTACCCCGCGTTGGAGTTCAGGAAGAAGCGAGCCGCCGGCGAGCCGTTCCTGAAACGGGTGCTGGCGGAGCGCAAGATCTTCATCCTCGGCGGCGAAGATGACCTTGGAAAACCTGCTGCGCATCGGAAAGCTCAAGGCGCACGCCGCCGATGACGAGGAGATCGCGCGCGTGCTGCAGTCGGCGGACCGGGTGCTGAAGGACGCGTCGGTCGCAGCGCTCAGTGCAGACTCGCGGCTCGGGCTGGCCTACCGGGCGGTCATGCAGGCGGCACTGGCCGCGATGCTGGCAAACGGCTACCGACCGGCCACGAGCGAGCCCGGCCATCACCAGCTCCTCATCCAGGCGCTGCCGACGACCATCGGAATGGCTGCCGAGCGAGTACAGGTGCTGGAGGGCTATCGCAAGGCGCGCAATCAGAGCGACTATCGCGGCGTGCCGGTATCCGAGGCAGTCGCGCGCGAGTGTGCGCAGGAGGCGCAGCGCTTGGTCGCCGAGGTGCGGACCTGGATTGCAGAGAACAAAAAGCCGCGCGCCGTCTAATCTTTGCCGAGCGGAACAAATTCGGGGACAGACCCCAGAAAAGCAGAACCAAGAAGATTCGGGGTCTGTCCCCAGACGGCAGATACATTTGTGCAAAAGGGAGCCTTTGCCGACCTCGGGCCTCCTCAATCGGCTCGAACCCGCCAAAGGCTGACCGCGAGCGCAACGGCCGTCACGGCCGCCAGAACCCAAAACGCCGTCTGCATGGTCGCGATGTAGCGAGCCGGATCGGCGCCGACCGGCGAGTGGCCGAGGT
>DATDCR010000395.1:0-11034 GCA_036524215.1 Burkholderiales bacterium | reverse complement strand
GTCCTGGTGGTACGCGGCATAGACGGCCATCTGCTCCTCGAGGGGCTTCATGCTCGACTTTTCATCTATAATTCAGCATTTTATCGACTCCATGGTGGTCACGCACGGCTCGTTGCAGCCCGCCCGGGGACGGTGCGCGCTCACCATTGGCAATTTCGACGGCGTGCATCGCGGCCACCGCGCGCTGCTCGACCGGGTGGTCGCCAAAGCCGGCGAGCTGAGCGTGAGCTCCTGCGTTCTGACCTTCGAGCCGCACCCGCGCGAATTCTTCGCCTCGGACGCCGCGCCGCCGCGGCTGACCCGGCTGCGCGACAAGCTCGAGCTGATCGCAGCGGCCGGCATCGAGCGCGTGCATCTGATCCGCTTCGATGCGCGCTTCGCCGCGCTGAGCGCGCAGCGGTTCATCGACGAGGTGCTGGCAAAGGGACTGCGCGCGCGCTGGCTGCTCGTCGGCCGCGATTTCCGCTTCGGCGCACAGCGCCAGGGCGACTTCGCGGCGCTCGAGCGGGCGGGTGGCGAGCATCGGTTCGACCTGGAAGCCATGCCCGATGTCGCCTTCGAGGGCGAGCGCGTGTCGAGCTCGGCGGTGCGCGGCGCGCTGCAGGCGGGCGACTTCGAGCGCGCCGAAAGGCTGCTCGGGCGCCCCTATACGATCAGCGGCAAAGTCATCTATGGCGCACGGCTCGGCCGCGAGCTCGGCTGCCCCACGGCCAACATCTCGCTGCACTGGCGGCCGCCCTTGAGCGGTGTCTACGTCGTGCACGTCGAAAACCTAGGCCGCGCGGTGGCGAGCGTCGGCTTGCGTCCGACAGTGAACCCGGTGCCGACGCCGCTGCTCGAAGTGCATTTGCTCGACTGGGCCGGTAGCCTTTACGGTCGCCGGCTGCGCGTGCGCTTCCTGAAGAAGCTGCGCGACGAGGCGAAATACGACGGCTTGCCCGCGCTGCGCGAGGCGATCGCGCGCGACGTCGAACAGGCTCGCATTTACTTCACCCGACATGGCTGACTACAAAGACACGCTTAATCTTCCGGAAACGCCGTTTCCGATGCGCGGCGACCTCGCTCGGCGCGAGCCGCAATGGATCAAGGAGTGGCAGGAAAAGGGCGTCTATCGCCGCCTGCGACAGCTCGCCAAGGGCCGGCCGCGCTTCGTGCTGCACGACGGGCCGCCCTACGCGAACGGCGACATCCACATCGGCACGGCGGTGAACAAGATCCTGAAGGACATCATCGTCAAGTCGAGGACGCTGGCCGGATTCGATGCCGCCTACGTGCCGGGCTGGGACTGCCATGGCATGCCGATCGAAGTGCAGATCGAAAAGAAGCACGGCAAGAACCTGAGCGCGGAAGAAACGCAGCGCCTTTGCCGCGCCTACGCGGCCGAGCAGATCGAACGCCAGAAAAAGGATTTCCAGCGCCTCGGTGTGCTGGGCGACTGGGAGCATCCGTACCTGACGATGGCCTACGGCAACGAGGCCGACGAGATCCGCGTGCTCGGCAAGATCCTCGCCAACGGCTATGTGTATCGCGGCCTGAAGCCGGTGAACTGGTGCTTCGATTGCGGCTCGGCGCTCGCCGAAGCGGAAGTCGAGTACGAGGATCGCAAGGATCCGGCGATCGATGTCGCCTTTGCCTTCGCCGAGCCGGAGAAGCTGGGGCGCGCGTTTGGCGTGAAGATCGACCGGCCGGGATGCGCGGTGATCTGGACCACCACGCCATGGACACTGCCGGCGAACCAGGCACTGAACGTCCATCCCGAGCTTGAGTACCACCTCGTCGAAACGCCCAAGGGATTGCTCATCCTTGCCGCCCAGCTCCAGGACGCCTGCCTCAAGCGCTACGGACTCACGGGAAAGACCCTTGCCGTCTGCAAAGGCACGGCGCTCGAAAACATCCGCTTCAAGCATCCCTTCTACGATCGCCTGGCGCCCGTGTATCTCGGCGACTACGTGACGCTCGATACCGGCACCGGCATCGTGCACTCGGCCCCGGCGTACGGCGTGGAGGATTTCGAATCCTGCCGGCGCTACGGCATGAAGGACGAGGAGATCCTCACCCCGGTGCAGAGCGACGGCCACTTTGCCGGCTCGCTGCCGTTCTTCGGCGGCATGATGATCTGGAAGGCGAACGCCAGGATCCTGGAGAAGCTCGCCGAGGTGGGCGCTCTTCTGCATCAGGAGCCCTATACGCACAGCTACATGCACTGCTGGCGCCACAAGACGCCGGTCATCCTGCGCGCCACGACGCAATGGTTCGCGTCCATGGACAAGCCCGTGCAGGGCGAGAGCCTGCGCGCGCGCGCGCTGCGCGGCATCGACGCGACGCAGTTCTTCCCCTCCTGGGGTCAGGCCCGCCTGCACGGCATGATCGCCAACCGGCCGGACTGGACGCTTTCGCGACAGCGCCAATGGGGCGTGCCGATGCCTTTCTTCGTGCATCGTGAGACCGGTGCCTTGCATCCGCGCACGGCCGAGTTCCTCGAGCAGGTGGCGAAGCGCGTGGAGCGGGGAGGTATCGAGGCCTGGCAGTCCGTCACCGTGGAGGAGCTGCTCGGCGCGGAAGCGTCGCAATACGAGAAGAGCAAGGACACGCTCGATGTCTGGTTCGACTCCGGATCGACGCATTTCACCGTCATGCGCGGCTCGCACAAGGAGGAGACGCGTTTCCCCGCGGACCTCTACCTGGAAGGCTCCGACCAGCACCGCGGCTGGTTTCATTCGTCGCTCCTGGTGTCGTGCATGCTGGACGGCGTGGCGCCCTACAAGGCGCTCCTTACGCACGGTTTCGTCGTCGACGGCGCAGGCCGCAAGATGTCGAAGTCCAAGGGCAACGTGGTCGCGCCGCAGCAGGTGTCGAACACCCTGGGCGCCGAAGTGCTTCGACTGTGGGTTGCCGCGACGGACTACTCGGGCGAGCTGTCGATCTCCGACGAGATCCTCAAGCGGGTGGTCGAGACGTACCGGCGGTTGCGCAACACGCTGCGCTTCCTGCTCGCCAACACTTCCGATTTCGACTTCGCGCGCCATGCCGTGCCGGTGGCCGAGATGGTCGAGGTGGATCGATATGCGCTCGCGATGACGGCCGAGGTGCAACAAGCGCTGATGGCCGACTATGACCGCTACCAGTTCCATCTCGTGGCCCAGCGGCTGCAGGCGTTCTGCTCCGAGGACCTGGGCGCCTTCTACCTCGATATCCTCAAGGACCGCCTTTACACCTGCAAGGCCGACGCCCCAGCCCGGCGCTCGGCGCAGACCGCGCTCTATCACATCACGCACAGCATCGTGCGCCTGATGGCGCCGATCCTTTCATTCACGGCGGAAGAGCTCTGGCAGGCGTTCACCGGCAAGGCCGATGACAGCGTGTTCTTCCACACGCTGCACGAGCTGCCCGAGGTCGCGGATGCGACGCCGCTGCTCGCCAAGTGGCGGCGCCTGCGCGAGCTGCGCGACCCGGTGCGCAAGGAGATCGAGACGCTGCGCACCGATGGCAAGGTCGGCTCCTCGTTGCAGGCGGAGGTCGATTTCCACGCTGAAGGCGCGGACTACGATGCGCTCGTCAGCCTCGGCGACGATCTGAAGTTCATGATGCTCACCTCGGCCGCGCGCGTGCACAAAGGCGCGGCGAAGATCGAGGTGCGGGCGAGCGCCTACAAGAAGTGCGAGCGCTGCTGGCACTACCGCGCCGACGTGGACGATGAAGCGCTTTGCGGGCGCTGCCAGCTCAACCTCAAAGGCGCGGGCGAGCCGCGTCGGCATGCTTAACGCCTGGCGCTGGTTCGTGCTCGCCGCGGCGGTGGTGCTCGCCGACCAGGTCACCAAGGCGATCGTGCTCGGCCGCTTCGCGCTCGGCGAGCGCCTCGAGGTGACGTCCTTCTTCAATATGGTGCTGGTCTACAACAAGGGCGCCGCCTTCAGCTTCCTGTCGGATGCGCCCGGGTGGCAGACGCCGCTTCTCATCGCGTTCGCCGTGGTGGCGATCGGCATCGTCGGCACGCTCCTCGTGCGATCGCCCGGACGCCGGCTGCTCTGCGCCGGCCTCGCCTTGATCCTCGGCGGCGCGCTCGGCAACCTGATCGATCGCTTGCGCTTCGGGCAAGTCGTCGATTTCCTCGATTTCCACGCCGCGGGCTGGCACTGGCCGGCCTTCAACGTCGCCGACTCGGCGATCACGGTCGGCGCCGTGCTCCTCATCTTCGAAGGCTTCCTGCATCGTGAAAGCTGAGCTGGCGCTCCTTCTCAGGGCGCTCGCGTTCGCTGCGCACAAGCATCGCGACCAGCGGCGCAAGGATCCGGACGCCTCGCCCTACATCAACCACCCGATCGCGCTCGCCGACGTGCTGGTGAACGAAGGCGGCGTGACGGACTTCGACGTCCTGTGCGCGGCCTTGCTGCACGACACCGTGGAAGACACGGCCACCACGCATGACGAGCTGGTCGCTGCGTTCGGCGAGCGCATCGCTCAGATCGTGGCCGAGGTGACCGACGACAAGAAGCTGGCGAAGGCCGAGCGCAAGCGCCTGCAGGTCGAGCATGCGCCGCAGCTCTCGCACGGGGCGAAGCTGGTCAAGCTCGCCGACAAGCTGTGCAATCTGCGCGATGTTGCGAATCGTCCGCCTTCGGGCTGGGAGCTGCAGCGCCGGCGCGAATATTTCGATTGGGCAAAGCAGGTCGTCGACGGCCTGCGCGGCGCGCATGGCGAGCTCGAGGCCGCGTTCGACGCGGCCTACGCACGACGGCCGTGAGAAAATCGTCCTGATGGACGTCCTGCTCGCCAACCCGAGAGGTTTCTGCGCCGGCGTCGAGCGCGCGATCGAGATCGTCGAGCGGGCACTCGAGCTGTATGGGCCGCCGATCTACGTGCGGCACGAGATCGTGCATAACCGCTACGTCGTCGACAACCTGCGCGCCAAGGGGGCGGTCTTCGTCGAAGAGCTCGACGACGTGCCCACCGGCGGCACGGTCATCTTCAGCGCGCACGGCGTGCCAAAGGCGGTGCAGGCGGAAGCCGACCGCCGCGGACTGAAGGTCTTCGACGCGACTTGCCCGCTCGTCACCAAGGTGCACATCGAAGTGAAGAAGATGCTGCGCGAAGGCTACGAGATCGTGATGATCGGGCACCGCGGCCACCCCGAGGCGGAAGGCACCATGGGCCAGTCCGCGGTCGGCATGCACCTGGTCGAGACGCTCGAGGACGTCGCCGCGTTGCAGGTGAAGTCGCCCGCGCGGCTCGCCTACGTGACGCAGACCACCCTTTCGATCGACGACGCGAAGGCCATCGTCACGGCCCTGCAGGCCCGTTTCCCGTCGATTCGCGGACCGAAGAAGGACGATATCTGCTACGCCACGCAGAACCGGCAGGATGCGGTCAAGTTCATGGCGCCGCAATGCGACGTGGTGATCGTGGTCGGCTCGCCGAACAGCTCGAACTCGAATCGCTTGCGCGAGGTGGCGCAGAAAAGCGGCGCCGACGCCTACATGGTGGATAGCGCGGCCGATCTCAAGCCGGAGTGGGTCGCCGGCAAACGGCGCATCGGTGTGAGCGCCGGCGCCTCGGCGCCGGAGGTCCTGGTGAACGAGCTCGTCGCACGCCTGAAGGCGCTAGGCGCGCAGAGCGTGCTTCCGCTGGACGGAATCCGCGAGACGGTGGCCTTTACGCTGCCGCGCCAGCTCGCTCGTCCTCAGCGTCCCGGCGACCAGTAAGGCCCCTTCGGGGCGGCCGGCGCCTCGGCGGCCGGCTTTTGTTCGGCGGCCTTCGTTTCCGAGCTCTTCGGCGCGGCTTGCGCGCGTGCCGGCAGCAGGCCGGACTTCGGATAGCCGCCGGCATCGAGCGCGCGCTGGTAGGCGCCTTCCTCGAAGCCCTTCACGACCGTCGGCCCCACGAGCATGGCGGGGACCGAGTTGCTGCCGACGGCGTTGGTGAGCTCGGCGATCTGCTGATCGGTGGTCACACTGACTTCCCTGAAGGGAAGGCCGCGCGCATTGAGCAGCTGGCGCGCAAGATCACAGGCTTCGCAGCCGGGCGTCGAATAGAGCGT
Source organism: Burkholderiales bacterium (assembly GCA_036524215.1). Lineage (GTDB taxonomy): Bacteria > Pseudomonadota > Gammaproteobacteria > Burkholderiales > SG8-39 > SCGC-AG-212-J23. The sequence continues at coordinate 5,000 of DATDCR010000395.1, read as the reverse complement.
GATCGGATTATCGCGTCTCGCCTGCTGCAGCACGAACGGCTCGGCGGCGCTGCCGGGCGCGGTTTTGCCGTCGGCGCCGCGGGCCGCCTTCTTCTGCACGTCGCGCGCGCTCGTCGGCGGTGGCGTATCGCTGAAATGCACCTTGCCTTTGTCATCCGTCCATCGATAGAGCTGGGCTCCGGCGGTCGCGGAGGCGCTGGCGAGGATCACGGCAAGCAGCAAACGCATGGCAGGGCTCCCTTTATTGCCGACGATCATACCGCTTGGAGCCATCCCGCTCGGGCGTGAAACCCGTCACAGGGGTGCCGCCGTCCGTCCGACTGCCTTCACCGTCTATCGAGCGCCGAATTGACGCCTGCAGGCGACGCTCGCATAGTGGCGCCACCCTTAAGGGAGGGGCTATGCGGCGCAAGGGCTTCACACTGATCGAGCTCATGATCGTCGTCGCGGTCATCGGCATTTTGTCGGCCATCGCCTGGCCGTCATACCAGAACTACGTGCGGCGATCCGAGCGCTCAAAAGCGCAGCAGCTGATGCTCGAGATCTCGAACAAGGAGCAGCAGTACATCGTCGATGCGCGCCTGTACACGGCGACCATCGGCGCGGGTGGCCTCAACATCGGCAACCACGACGGCTGGACCTGCGCGGCGACGTGCACTAATCCGCGCTACACGGTCACGGTCACGCTGACCGCAGGGCCGCCGCCCGGCTTCACGATTACCGCGGATCCCGGCTCGACGGGGCAGTCGAGCGACGGGGTCATGACGCTCACCAGCACCGGCACCAAGACCCGCGTCGTGGGCGGCGTCGACAAGGGCTGGACGGGACCGTAATCGCCGCCATGCGCTCGCACCGCGGTTTCACGATCATTGAGATCCTCGTCGCCGTGGCCGTGGTAGCGATCCTGGTCGCCGTCGGCGCGCCGTCCTTGCGCGATCTCGTTGTCGGCGTCCGCGTCAGGACGGTCGCATCGGACCTGTACGAAAGTCTTCTTTTCGCCCGCAGTGAAGCCATCAAGCGCAACGCGATTATCTCGGTCGTGCCGAACACCGGCGGGTGGGTTGCCGGCTGGCAAGTGCGCGTCGACGCGGACAACACCGTGCTGAAGGTTGCGGACGCCGCCCCGACCGTGACGGCGACGGCGAACGCCACCGGCAACATCAGCTTCGCGATGACCGGCCGCGTCACGACCGGCGTGCGCAGCGTGGTGTTCAGCGCGGACAGCACGCCGACCGTCAAGGCACGCTGCGTCATGCTGGACGCGAGCGGCCGCCCCACGGTGCGAATCGACAACGATACGAATGCCGCCAATGGCTGCATATAAGCCCATGAATCTGCCGGCACGCGAAGCAGGCTTCACGCTTCTCGAGGTGCTGATCTCCATCCTCTTGACCGTCATCGGGCTGCTTGGCCTTGCCGGCATGCAGGCATTCGCGCACCAGGCCGAGCTCGAGTCGTACCAGCGCGCCCAGGCGCTGATCCTTCTCAACGACATCGTCGATCGCATCAATGCCAACCGGCGCTCGGCGGGCTGCTTCGCCTTCACGACCAACACGGCGAACGGCACGCCGTGGATCGGTGATGCGACAGCACCCGGCGGCGGCGCAGCATTAGGGACATCCAATTGCCCAACCGGCTTTGAGAACAGCGTCACCAAGGCGGCGGTCGATGGCGCAGTGAACGAGCTGGACGGGATCTTGAAGGGCGTGGCCGAAACGAAAGGCGGCGTGCAGATCGGCGCCATGATCGGCGCGCGCGCGTGCGTGAGCCTCACCGGCAACATCTATACCGTGGTCGTCAGCTGGCAGGGCATGTCCGAAGGATTCACCCCGGTGGTCAATTGCGCCAACAACCAGTACGGCAGCGAGACGCGGCGCCGGGCGGTCTGGACGACGCTTCGCATCGCCACCCTAGGCTGAGGCGATGATCCCGATGCGCAAAGCAGGCGGCTTCTCCCTCATCGAGCTGATGATCGCGATGACGCTCGGCCTGGTGCTGCTCGCCGTCCTCGCCACGGTGTTCAGCTCGTCAAGCGAGAGCCAGCGCGCGCTTCAGCGCAATGCGGCGCAGATCGAATCCGGCCGCTTCGCGATGGACATGCTCACGCAGGACCTTCACGTTGCCGGCTACTACGGGCAGATGGGCATACAGCCCAATACCGCCACGCTCCCCGACCCCTGCCTGGTTACGACGGCGGCGCAGATCAAGGCCGCCATGACGGCGCCGGTTCAACTTTATCGCGCCGTTGACCTGGTGAGCATCCCGGACACCAGCGCGACGACCTGCGGCACGTGGCTCAACAACAGCAACGTCAAGCCGGGCAGCGACATTCTGGTCATTCGGCGCGCCGAGACCAGCGTGGTGGCCATCGGCCAGACAGCGTTGAGCAACGAGGTATATCTGCAGGCGACTTCCGGTGACTACGAGATCCAGTTTGGCAACGGCTCCGCGCTGCTGGCTCTGAAGAAGGCCGACGGGAACGATACGGTGCTGCGCAAGCTCGATAACACCGCCGCCGAAATCCGCAAGTACCGCACGCATATCTATTTCGTCGCGAGATGCAGCGTTCCGGGCGGCGGTGGCGATGTATGCGGTGCGGCGAACGACGACGGCGGTACGCGGATCCCGACGCTCAAGCGCCTCGAGCTCACCGTGTCAGGCACCACCAGGACTTTTGTCGTCACGCCTATCGCCGAGGGTGTCGATTACTTCAAGGTCGACGTCGGGCTCGACACTTCGCCGCCGGCAGTGAACGCCGCGACGAACTCCATCGGCGACGGCGCACCGGACTCTTACACGAATGCGCCGAGCGCCGCGGACCATGCCAATATCGTCACGGCGAAGATCCACATGGTGGTGCGCAATCCGGAGCCCTCAGCCGGATTCCTCGACGATAAGACCTATGCGCTCGGGCTCATCGGCAGCGTCGGGCCGATCGGCGACAGGTACAAGCGGCACGGCTACGTCAGCGAAATCCGCCTGACCAACCTGAGCGCGAGAAGGGAGATCCCGTGAGGCGGCAGCAGCAGGGCGCGACGCTGGTGATCGTGCTGATCATGCTTGTCCTGATGACGCTCTTCGTCGTCTCGATGGTGCGTTTGTCGAACACCAACATGCGCGTCGTCGGCAACATGCAGACCCAACGCTCGCTCGAGGCGGCTGCGCAGCAGGCGATCGAGGACAAGATTTCCACCATCACGTTCTTCAACGACGCGATCGCCGGCACGGGAACCTGGCCGACGGCCACGACGCAGATCACGGTGACGGTGAACAGCTTCAACGTGACGATGAAGCGTCCGAAGTGCATCTACTACCAGCCCGCGGAAGGCTACAGCGCGACCTCGGCGATCTCGCCCGAGGACACGCAGTGGGAAATCGAAACCGCGGTGGACGACAGCGCGGTTACGGGTGCCAAGGCAACCGTCGTGCAGGGCGTGAAGATGCGCCTCACGGCCGGTAGCTGCGCCTAAGTCGGGAACGCAAGGGAGCGACCATGAACCGCCTACGCAAGACGCTGCTGGCCGCAATTGGCATCCTCGCCATGCTTGTGCATCCCGCGCATGCCGTGTTCGATCCGGTCGGCGAGGATACCGACATCTTCCTGGCCAACCCGCTCTATGCCGCCACGCGGCCCAACGTCCTGCTCCTTCTCGACAACACGGCGAACTGGAATACGCCGTTCAGCGCGGAGAAGAATGCGCTCAAGACTGCGGTCGATACGGTGTTCAACGACAACTTCCGCGTTGGACTCGCGTTCTTCCCGGAAACCGGCTCGCCGAACGACAGCGTGGACGGCGCCTATGTCCGCTTCGGCGTGCGCACCATGGACACGACCAACAAGCCGGTCCTCAAGCAGATGGTCGATAACCTCGACCAGACGAGCGACAAGGGCAACAACGCCACTTTCTCGTTGATGATGTACGAGGCGTATGCCTACTTCGCCGGCATCGACTCGCGCTCGGGTCACGGCAAGATCAAGCGCGACGCCCTCGGCAACACCTCGGGCAATTCGCTCGTCGCGGGTCTGGCGGGTAACCCGTTCGACAGCCTGAGCACGGTGCGCTATACGAGCCCGATCCAGGATTCCTGCCAGAAGAATTTCTTCATCGTGATCTCCAACGGGCCGGCGAACGACAACAGCACCTCGCTCGCCACGGCGGAGTCGCTGCTGGCCGGCCTCACCAACCAGAACCCGCCGTCCACCATTGCCATCTCCCCCAGTGGCGAGCAGAACAACTGGATGGACGAGTATGCCAAGTTCATGGCGGAAAACGACTGCAACAGCTTCTTCCTCGGCAAGCAGTCCGTCGCCACCTTCACCATCGATATCCGCCAGCGCAACCAGAGCTCCGATCTTGCGCATTCCGCGCTGCTGGAAAGCGCCGCCATCCAGGGCAAGGGCCGCTACATCCTGATCGACACCACCTTGCCGGGCGCCGACGTCGAAAAGCAGCTGGTGGACGCGCTCAAGAGCATCTTCAACGAGATCCAGGCGGTGAACAGCATCTTCGCCTCGGTCACGCTGCCGGTCAGCGTCAACGTGCGCGGCACGAACCTGAACCAGGTCTACATCGGTGTGTTCCGACCGGACGCTTCGCGCAAGCCGCGCTGGCTCGGCAACCTGAAGCTGTACAACCTCGGCGTAACGACTTCCGGCGTGCTGTTCCTCGCCGATGCAGCGAATGGCCCGCCGCCCGCAACCGGCATCCGGGCCGAGAACCCGGATACGGGCTTCATCAGCAATACCGCGCAGAGCTTCTGGACGACGGCGCTGACCGGCGGCAACCAGTTCTGGTCCTTCCGCACGCCGTTCGACGTCACCGACGTCGGCCAGGGCAAGGATTTGCCGGACGGCGACATCGTGGAAAAAGGCGGCGCGGCGCAACGCCTGGTTGAAGCCGGCGAAGTAGGTTGTGGCGTCGCTCGGCATGCCCGCCAACATGAAGACCTCCCAGTGGAAGGTCAGGCGCGAGTGGTTGCCGCCGTCCTCGGTGATCTCG
>DATDCR010000394.1:0-2417 GCA_036524215.1 Burkholderiales bacterium | reverse complement strand
GTGGAGGAGAGCTTCACCCGGTCGGCCACGACCTCGATGCAATCCTTCGTCTTGGCGTGGATGCGCGTGTAGCCCTGCGCCTCGAGCAGCCGCAGCACCTCGGCTTCGCTGAAGTTCTTCGGCACCGTCACCGGGAAGGTGATGAGCACCCGCTCGTCGCCCTTTTCCTTCAGGCATTCATAGATGCTGCCCGGCGTGTCGCGCACCACCGGCTTGCCGCAGCCGCGGCAATGCAGCTTCGCCGCGCGGGCGAAAAGGAGCTTCAGGTGGTCGTTCAGCTCGGTCATCGTGCCGACGGTCGAGCGCGAGGTGCGCACCGGGTTCGTCTGGTCGATGGCGATCGCCGGCGGGATGCCCTCGACGGCGTCGACCTGCGGCTTGTCCATCCGGTCGAGGAACTGCCGCGCGTACGGGCTGAAGGTCTCGACGTAGCGGCGCTGGCCTTCGGCATACAGGGTGTCGAAGACGAGCGAAGACTTCCCCGAGCCCGACACGCCGGTCACGACGACCAGCTCACCGGTCGGAATCGCTAGGCTGAGGTTCTTGAGGTTGTTCTGGCGGGCGCCGCGGATGACGATCGCTTCGCCCGGGAGCTGCTCCTGCTTCACTGCCGCAATTTTACTGCGGCGTGTCCTCCGCTTTGCTGCCGTTGATCAGCAAATTACGCATCATCGAGCCGCAGTGGGAGCAATGGACCATGCCCGAGGCGTAGAGGCGGAACTCGTCCCCGTCGCAGCGCAGGCAGTAGTACTGCGCCCGCGAGTCGTGCGAGCGGGCATCGCGACGCGCGCGATCCCGGCGCGCGCGGTATTCCGCCAGGGTGACGATTTTCGGCTGGATGTTTTCCATCGCTTCGCCATTAAACCCGCGCGGTTACTTCACTTTCCATCAGGGGGTATAGTCCGACAGTCGCGAAACACAACAGGTCTCGAACAAGGGGCGCGGCCGGGGAGAACCACTTTCACGGGGTTCTACGAGGAGAAGAGACCATGATCCAACCGCAAGCCGAGCTGTTCGACCTGTATCGCGCCGGCCTGAAAACCGCGGCCGATATGATGAAAAGCTCCCTCGAAAGTGCCGAACGGCTTCAGAACCAGCAGCTCGTCGCGCTGCGCGGCGCGATCGAGCAGCAGGCGAAGTCGGTCACCGAGCTCGCCACCGCCCGCACGCTGGACGAGCTGATCGCCGCGCAAAGCCGCATCGCCGAGGCGCAGATCGAGCAGGCGATGGGCCTGTGGAGCGGCTTTTTCCAGGCTGCCGGGGAGTCGCAGCGCATCGCCATCGGCCGGGCGCGGTCGTGGCTGGACGACAGCGCTGCCGTGGGGTCGGCTACGGCGCGCGCGCCGAAGGCGAAATCCGCCTAGCGGGGGTCAGGGCCTGATATAGGCCCAATCCTCCTGCTGCCGCTTCATCAGGTGGGTGACGCCGGCCTGTACATAGGCGATCCCGCTGTACATGTCATCGCGCGTCACCTTCTGGTTGTGCATCGTGTTCTCGCAGGCGATCAGGCCGACGCTGTCGTCGAGGGCGCCGGCGAGGCGCGCGGCGACCGGCGACTCGGCCTTCAGCATCGCGAGCCCCGGGCCGTAGGCGACGATCTCGATCTGCACATTCTCCTTGCCGAGATCGGCCTGCACGTTCTTCGCGTTGTTAAGGGCGAGGTTCCACTTCGCGGGATCGGCATCGCTCACCTGGAACACGACGCGCTGCTTTTTTGCGGCGGCCTTTTTCGGCTGGGCGAAGGCCGGCAAGGCGGCGAAGAGGGTGAAAAGGCCAAGCGCAGATCTGCGTTTCATATCGATTCCAGTTATTCCAGTTCATCCAGGTTGCGCGGCCAGCTCTTCTTGAGCAGGCGCGAAAGCGCGCGGTCGGCCAGGATCTTACCGCCCGTCTGGCAGCGGGCGCAGTAGTTCGTTTCGTTCTCTGCATATACGATGCGCTGAATAAGCGCGCCGCATACGGGGCAGGGCTTGCCGTAGCGCCCGTGCGCGGCCATGCCCTCGCGAAAGGCAGTGACCTTCTGCGGCCATTGGCCCGCCGCCTCGTCGCGCAGGCGCTTGGTCCAGCCCTCCAGCGTCGCGCGGGTTGCTTCGAACAGCCTGCGGATCTCCTCGTCGCTCAGCCTGGCGGTCATGGTGATGGGTGAAAGCTTCGCGCGATGCAGGATCTCGTCCGAATAGGCGTTGCCGATGCCGGCGAAGAGGCGCGGATCCGTGAGCGCGCGCTTGAGGGTGTGGTTCTCGCGCCTCAGCCGGGCGGCGAACGTTGCCAAGTCCGCACTGAAGATCTCGAGCCCGCCTGGATCGAGTCCTTCCAGCGTAGAAAGCAAATGCATCGAGGCGCGCCGCTTGGTTCCCGCTTCGGTGAACGCGAGCGTGCCGTTGTCGAACTCGAGCAGTGCCAGCGTGATGCGGCCC
>DATDCR010000393.1:0-23535 GCA_036524215.1 Burkholderiales bacterium | reverse complement strand
TTTCCTTACGCGGAGTTTCCCCTCGAGAACCGGCGCAAGAGCGGCCTGCTGACGCCGTACTACTCGCAGACCAGCACGCGCGGCCTCGAAATCGGCATGCCGTACTACTGGAACATCGCGCCGGAGCGCGACGCGACGATCACCCCGGTCTACATGGCACGCCGCGGCTTCCAGCTGAAGAACCTTCTCCGCTACATGCAGCAGTCCTACAGCGGCGAGTTGCGCTATGAATATCTGCCGGACGACCCTGTGTTCGGCCGCCCGCGTACCGGGTTGTCGTGGCTGCATACGCAAACGCTGCACCCCGGCATCGACGCGCGCGTGGACTACAACAGGGTCTCCGACGAGCGCTACTTCGTCGATCTGGCGAGCCAGGTGAAGCAGGTCTCGGTCGGCAACCTGCCGCAGGACGCATTCATCACGCACAACGCCACGCTGCCGGGCTCCGGCAACTACACCGGGCAGGTCCGGCTGCAACGCTTCCAGACCCTGCAGGATCCGCTCGCGCCAATCGTCCCGCCTTACCACCGGCTGCCGCAGCTCAATGCCAGCGTGGGGTACAACGACGTCGTCAATCGCTTCGACACGGCGCTTCCGGCCGAGTATGTGCGCTTCGTCCATCCGACGCTCGTCGAAGGCTCGCGCACCTCTCTCGGCCCGACCCTCGCCGCGCCGCATATCACGCCGGGCTGGTACGTGACGCCGAAGGCAGGCGTGCGGTTCAGCAACTACCAGCTCGAGCGCGTTACGCCGGGCGAGCCGACCAACCCTTCGCTCAACGTGCCGTGGCTGAGCCTCGACAGCGGGCTCGTCTTCGAGCGGCCCGCCAACTGGTTCGGCGCGTCGCTCACGCAGACGCTCGAGCCGCGCCTGTTCTACGTCTACGTGCCTTATCGCAACCAGGACCACATTCCGCTCTTCGACACCACCCTCGCCGACTTCAATTACCCGCAGCTCTTCACGGAGAACCGCTTCATCGGCGGCGACCGCTTCGGGGATGCCAACCAGGCGACGCTCGCCATGACGACGCGCTACCTGCAAGCGAACGGCCAGGAGGCATTCCGCGCCACGCTCGGGCAGCGCTTTTATTTCCGGGACGAGCGCGTCGCGTTGGCCCCGGGGTCAACCTTGCGGTTGGCGAGCGAGTCGGATGTCCTCGCTTCGGTCGGCGGCCGGGCCTTCCAGCACTGGACCTTCGACGCGACGACCCAATACAACCCCTACAAGGCGCGCGCCGAGCGCTATGGCGTGTCGCTGCGCTATGCGCCGGAGATCGCCAAGGTCATCAATGCGAGCTACCGCTTCCAGCGCGACATCCTGCGCCAGGTCGATATCTCGGGGCAGTGGCCGGTCGCCGCGGGGTGGTACGGCGTCGGACGCTACAATTACTCCCTGCTGGACCATCGCCTGCTCGAAGGACTCGCAGGCGCGGAGTACAACGCCGGCTGCTGGGTGTTCCGCTTCGTGGTCCAGCGTATACAGGCCGCGGCGCAAGTGAGCTCGACGGCGATCGTCTTCCAGCTGGAGTTCACCGGCGTCGGCCAGATCGGCACTGCGGAAGCGGTGCAGCTTTTGAGAAGGGACGTGCCGGGCTACTCGGTCATCAACCGGACGGACCCGGCGCTCGCTGCACCGAGCGCCCAGCCGCGGCTGCCCTTCGAACAGGTGTTCTAGATGCGCACATTGCTTTTCATCCTCGCGGCATCGGCCGCTTTCCTGGCGAGCCCGGCCGAAGCGCTCACGCTCGTCGATCGCATCGTGGCGGTCGTGAACAAGGACGTGATCACGTCCTCCGAGCTGCATGAAGCCGTCGGCATGGCCGAGCGGCAGCTGCGTCGCCAGGGCACGCCGGCGCCGGAGCGTTCCGTGCTCGAGCGCCAGATGCTGGAGCGCCTGATCATGGACAAGGCGCAGATCCAGCTTGCGCGCGATACCGGCATCCGCATCGACGACCTGCAGCTTGATCGCGCCGTCGAGCGCATCGCGCAGTCGAACAAGATGACGCTCGCCGATTTCCGCCGCGCGCTCGAGAGCGACGGTGTGTCCTTCGACGCCTTTCGCAACGATGTGCGCCAGCAGATGGTCATGGCGCGCCTGCGGGAGCGCGAGGTCGACAACCGGGTCCAGGTGAGCGACACGGAGGTCGACGTCTTCCTCGAGCAGCTGAAGAACCGGCCGACCGAGGGCGCGGAATACAACATCGCGCACGTCCTCGTGCGGGTTCCGGAGCAGGCGAGCCCGGAACGCATCCGGCAGGCGCGCGAGCGCGCCGAGCAGGCGCTCAAGGAGACCCGCTCCGGCGAGTCGTTCGCGCGCGTCGCGGCGAGCTATTCGGATGCGTCGGACGCGCTGCAGGGCGGGGCGCTCGGCTGGCGCAGCCATGACCGGCTGCCGGAGCTCTTCGCGACCGCGCTCGCCGCCATGAAGCCGGGCGACGTGAGCGAGGTGATGCGCAGCCCGGCGGGCTTTCACATCCTCAAGCTGGTCGAAAAACGCGGCGCCGGCAACGAAGCGCCCGTGCAGCAGACGCGCCTGCGGCATATTCTGATCCGCACCAACGAGGCGGTTTCCGAGTCGGAGGCGCGGCGCAAGCTCGTCGACCTGCGCCAGCGGATCGTCACCGGCGGCGCCGATTTCGCCGAGATGGCGCGCGTGCATTCCGAAGACGGCACCGCCGCGCGCGGCGGCGAGCTCGACTGGGTTTACCCGGGCGACACGGTGCCGGAATTCGAGCGCGCCTATGAAGATCTGAAGGTCGGCGAAGTGAGCCAGCCGGTGCGCACGCCGTTCGGCTACCACCTCATCCAGGTGATCGAGCGGCGCTCGAGCGACCTGTCGCCCGAGCGGCGCAGGCTGCAGGCGCGCCAGGCGCTGCGCGACCGCAAGGCCGACGAGGCGTACCAGGAATGGCTGCGGCAGCTGCGCGACCAGACGTACGTCGAGCTCAGGCTTGAGGAAAAATAGGGCGCCACGCAGGCCTGTCATCGCGCTCACTTCCGGCGAGCCGGCAGGAATCGGTCCGGAGCTTTGCTGCCGCGTAGCGCAGCAGCATTGGGATGCCGACCTGGTGGTGATCGGCGAGCGCGCCCTCCTGTCCGGGTGCGCGAGAGTGGACGCGGTGCCGCTCGCGCGCCCCGCGGTTCCCGGAACGCTGGATCCCGCCAACGCGCGCTATGTGCTCGCGGTGCTCGACCGCGCCATCGCGGGGTGCCTGGGCGGCGAATTCGACGCCATGGTCACGGCGCCGGTGCAGAAGAGCGTGATCAACGATGCCGGCATCCCATTCACCGGCCACACGGAGTACCTCGCCGAGCGGGCGCGCTGCAAGCAGGTGGTGATGATGCTCGTCGGCGGTGGGCTGCGCGTGGCGCTGGCGACCACGCATCTCGCGCTCGCTGAAGTTCCGCGTGCGATCACGCGCGAAGGGCTGCTCGCCGTGCTGCGCGTCATTGATGGCGACATGAAGCGTCGTTTCCGCATCGCGCATCCACGCATTCTCGTTTCCGGTCTAAACCCGCACAGCGGCGAAGGCGGCCACCTCGGCCGGGAAGACATGGAGGTCATTGCGCCGGCCATCGCCGCCGCTGCCGCCGCGGGCATCGATGCCAAAGGCCCGATTCCCGCCGACACGCTTTTCGTGCCGGAGCGGCTGCGCCACGCCGATTGCGTGCTCGCGATGTATCACGATCAAGGGCTGCCGGTGCTGAAGTACGCGAGCTTCGGGCAGGGGGTTAACGTGACGCTCGGCCTGCCGTTCGTGCGCACCTCCGTCGACCATGGCACCGCGCTCGACCTGGCCGGCACGGGACGAGCCGATCCCGGCAGCCTGATCGAGGCGGTCAAGCTTGCGATCGACCTCCTCTAGCCCGCCGCATCGTCCACGCAAGCGGTTCGGGCAGCATTTCCTGCACGACCCGCGCGTGCTCGCGCGCATCGTCGAGGCGGTCGCCCCCGCGCGCGGCGAGGTGCTCGTCGAGATCGGCCCGGGCGAAGGGGCGCTGACCGCGCCGCTGATCGAGCGCGCCGGAAAGCTGGAAGCGGTGGAGGTGGACCGCGACCTCGCCGCGGCGCTGGCGGCAAAGTTCCCGCCGCCGCGCCTGACCGTGCACTGCGCCGACGCCCTGGACTACGACTTCGGACGCTTCCCGGCGGGTATGCGGCTCGTCGGCAATCTGCCCTACAACATCTCGACCCCGCTCCTTTTCCATCTCGCGCGCTTTGCCGAGCGCGTACGCGACATGCATTTCATGTTGCAGCTCGAGGTGGTCGAGCGCATGGTGGCCGCGCCCTCGACGCCGGATTACGGACGCCTTTCGGTCGCGCTGCAGGCGCGCTTTCGCATGGACAAGCTCTTCAACGTTTCGCGGGGCGCCTTCCGGCCGCCGCCCAAAGTCGAATCGGCCGTCGTACGGCTCGTGCCGCTCGCGCAGAGGCTCGTCATCGACGAGGATCTCCTGCGGCGCGCTTTCTCGGCCCGGCGCAAGCAGCTGCGCAACGCGCTGCCCGGGGTGGACTTCGCGCGCGCCGGTATCGACCCGACGCTGCGTCCGGAGAACCTCTCGCCGCAGGACTACGCGCGCATCACGAGCCTCTTTGCTCGATGAACTCGATCTTGTAGCCGTCCGGATCTTCGACGAAGGCGATCACCGAGGTGCCGCCCTTGACCGGCCCGGCCTCGCGCGTCACTTTGCCGCCGCTCTTGCGCACGCGGTCGCAGGCGGCGGCGACGTCCGGCACGCCCAGCGCGATGTGGCCGAACGCCGTGCCGAGCTCGTAGCGCTCGACGCCGTAGTTATAGGTCAGCTCGAGGACGGCCGCGCGGCGCTCGTCGTCGTAGCCGACGAAGGCGAGGGAGTACTTCTGCTCGGGACGGTCGGTGGTGCGCAGGAGCTTCATCCCGAGCACTTCGGTATAGAACTTGACCGAGCGCTCCAGATTGCCGACGCGCAGCATCGTGTGCAGCATTCTCATCGGTGGCCTTTCAGGACAGGAAGGGTGGCGGCCGCCAGCTCGAGGCGCTCGCGTGCCTCGGCCCAGCCCGGATAAAGCCGGCCCAGCAATGCCCAGAACCGGCGGGAATGGTTCATTTCCACGAGGTGCGCCACTTCGTGGGCGACGACGTAGTCGGAGAGCGCGCGCTCCACGTGCACAAGGCGCCACGACAGCCGGATCCTGCCGCCTTCGGTGCAGACGCCCCATTGCGTGCGGGCATGTGAAAGCGACAGGCCCGGCGCGGCGAGCCCGAGCTGCGCTGCGTAGTGCGCCACGCGCGGGGTCAGCGCGGCGAGGGCCTGCGGCTTGAGCCACGCGATGAGAACGTCGAGCGGCCGCGAGCGCAGCGGGGCGTGGACGACGAGGCGCCCGTCGCGCTGCTCGACCCGGCGCCGGCCGCGCGCCACCTCGATCAGCGTCGGCACGCCAAAGAGCGGCAGCGTCTCGCCGCTCTCGCAACGCAGGATCCCGCCGCGCGGCATGCGCGCCCATTCGTCGAGCTTGCGCACGATCCAGCGCTCCTTCTCGCGCAAGAAGCCTTCGATCTCGCGCCACGGCGCACGCAGCGGCGCTACGACCTTGAGCCCGCCCGCATCGACCGTGATGCCGAGCGTGCGCCGGCGCCGCCGCGCGAAGCGGTATTCGACCATGCGGCCGCCGAGCTCGATCAGCAGAGTGCCTTCTGTTGTTCCTCGATCCATGCCTCAGCCATTGCGTTGACAGTCTGCGCGTCGCGATCCTTCGCATCGATCGTCGGGCCGATGCGCACGGTGACGGTCCCGGGGTGCTTCACGAATGCATTGCGCGGCCAGTAAAGGCCGGCGTTATGGGCGACGGGAACGACGGGCGCGCCGCTCGCCGCGGCGAGCCAGGCGCCGCCGAGCTGATAAGGACGCCGTTCGCCGGGGGCAACGCGCGTTCCCTCGGGAAAGACGACGACCCAGAATCCCTGCTGCAAGCGCTCGCGGCCGCGGCGGGCGATCGCGCGCAACGCCGCCACGCCGCGCGAGCGGTCGATCGCGATCGGGCTCATCAGCGCGAGCCCCCAGCCGAAGAACGGAATCCAGAGCAGCTCGCGCTTGAGGACATGCACCTGCGGCGGAAAGATGATCTGGAAAGCCATCGTCTCCCACGCCGACTGGTGCTTGGCGAGGATGACGGCCGGACGCGTCGGCAGGTGCTCGCGGCCTTCGACGCGCCATCGGATGCCGAGGAGGACTTGCGCCAGCCAAAGCACCAGATACGACCAGCCGGTGATGAAGCGGTAACGCAGCATGCGTGGCAGGACGACGGTGCAGAGCGCGAGCAGCGCATACGGCGGCGTGATGAGGACGAGCGCCGCCGCGAAGAGCGCCGAACGCACCCAGGTCATGGCGCCAGGTGTTCGGCGAAAGCGGCAAGGTCGGCAAAGACCTGGGTGCCGGGCGGCAGCTTGCCTTCCTCGTGCGTTCTTTTGCCTTTGCCGGTCAGCACGAGCACCGGCCGTGCCCCGGCCGCGGCCGCCGCTTCGACGTCGCGCAACGCGTCCCCCACCATGTAGACGTCCTTCAGCGAGACGTTGAAGCGCCGCGCCACCTCGAGCAGCATGCCCGGCTGCGGCTTGCGGCAGCTGCAGCCGGCGTCCGCGGCATGCGGGCAGAAGAAGAACGCATCGATGCGTCCTCCCGCCTGCGCCGCCGCGCGCTGCAGCGCGTCGTGGATCTCGAACAGCGTGCGTGTGGTGAAAAGCCCGCGCGCGATGCCGGATTGGTTGGTGGCGATGACGATGCGATAGCCGGCCTGCGTGAGTCGCGCGATGGCTTCAAGGCTGCCCTTGATCGGCCGCCACTCCTCGAGCGACTTGATGTAGTGGTCGCTGTCGTGGTTGATGGTGCCGTCGCGGTCTAGAACGATGAGCTTCACGGCAGGACGACCAGCTTCATGTGGCGAGCTTGGAGAGGTCGGCAATGCGGTTCATCGTGCCATGCAGCTTGCCGAGGAAACCGATGCGGTTGGCGCGCACGCGCGCATCCTTGTCCATCACCATCACCTTGTCGAAGAACGCGTCGACCGGGCTTTTCAGGCCCGCCAGCACCTTGAGCGCGCGCGTGTAATCGAGCGAGCGGAACGCGCTCTCGACGTCGGGCCGCAATCGATCGAAGGTGCTGGCGAGGCTCTTCTCCTCCGGCAGCACCATCAGCGCGACGTCGAATTCCGACGGCACGCTTTCCGCCTGCTTGAGGATGTTGCCGATGCGCTTGTTGGCGGCCGCCAGGCTTTCGGCCTCCGGCAGCGCGGCGAAGGCGCGCACCGCCTCGAGCTGCCGCGGAACGAGGTCGAGCCGCGCCGGCCCCAGGCAAAGGACCGCTTCCACCTCGTTGGTCGAGTACCCGCGCTCGCGGAAATAGCCGCGCGCGCGGTCGAAGATGAACATCTTCAGGTCATCGCGCGCCGCGGGCTTGGGGCCGAAGCGCTCGAATGCCGCGTCGAGCAGCTCATCGAGCGAAAGCGCGAGCTGCCGCTCGACCAGGATGCGGATCACCCCGAGCGCGGCGCGCCGCAGGCCGAACGGATCGCGTTCTCCGGTCGGCGTTTGCCCGATCGAGAAGAGCCCGGCGAGGCTCTCCGCCTTGTCGGCGAGCGCGAGCGCCGCGCCGACCGGTCCCTGCGGCAGCCGGTCGCCGGCGAAGCGCGGCAGGTAATGTTCCTCGACGGCTTCGGCGACTTCGCGCGCCTCGCCATCGTTGGTCGCGTAATAGCGGCCCATGACGCCCTGCAACTCGGGAAACTCGCCCACCATCCCCGTGACGAGGTCCGCCTTGCAAAGCCACGCTGCACGCTCGGTCATCGCCGCGTCGGCGCCGAGCTTCGGCGCGATGCGCCCGGCGATGCCCTGCACGCGCTGAATGCGCTCGAGCTGCGTGCCGAGCTTGCCGTGGTACACCACCTTGCCGAGCTGCGCGACCCGCGCCTCGAGCGGCGTCTTGCGGTCCTGGTTGAAGAAGAAGCGCGCATCCTCGAGCCGCGGCCGCACGACGCGCTGGTTGCCCTCGACGATGTGGCGCGGATCGGCGACCTGCATGTTCGATACGATCAGGAAGCGCGGCCGCAGCTTGCCGTGCTCGTCGAACAGCGGGAAGTACTTCTGGTTCTGCCGCATGGTGAGGATCAGGCACTCCTGCGGCACCTCGAGGAAGGCGGCGTCGAAGCTCGCGGCGTAGACCTGCGGAAACTCGACGAGCGCGGTCACTTCATCGAGCAGGTCGGCGTAGCCGCCCAGGCTTGCCGATTCCCGCAGCGCCGCTTCCTTCAGCTGGCGATCGATCTCGGCGCGGCGCGCCGCGAAGCCGGCAAGCACCTTGCCTTCCTCGGCTAGCCTGCGCTCGTATTCCGCCGCTTTCGCCAATGAAATGGTGCGCTCCCCCATGAAGCGATGGCCGCGGGTCGCGCGTCCAGCGGCCACCGTCAGGACCTTGCCGGGGACGAGGCGCTCGCCGTGGAGGAGGACCAGGCCATGGGCGGGGCGCACGAACTGCGAGTCGCCGCTTCCCCAGCGCATGAGCTTCGGAATGGGCAGCGACTTCAGCGCTTCTTCGAGCGCCGGCGCGAGCATCTCGTCGAGGACGGCGCCCTTCACGCGGATGCGCGCCACGACCACCGGACCCTTCGGCGTCTCTTTGCGTTCGAGCTGCTCCGCCGTCAAGCCGTGCTTCCTTGCGAAGCCTGCGATCGCTTCCGCCGGCGCCTTGACCGATGGGCCGCTCACCTGCGTTTCTCGCCCCGGCGCGCTCGCCGCCACGCCGTCGATCGAAAACGCGAGCCGACGCGGCGTCGCGAACACGGCAAGGGGCGCGCTTGCGTCCGCCAGGCCTGCCTTGCCCAGCGCATGAAGTACCTTTTCGGCGAATGCTTCGGAAAGGGCGCGCAGCGATTTCGGCGGCAATTCCTCGGTCAGGAGCTCGACCAGCAGCGTGGCGCGCTCGGTCATGCTGCGAGCGGAAAGCCCAGGCGCTCCCGCGATTCGTAGTACGCCTGGGCCACCGCGCGCGCCAGGCCGCGCACGCGGCCGATATAAGCGGCGCGCTCCGTGACCGAAATGGCGCCTCGCGCATCGAGCAGGTTGAAGCTGTTCGAGCAGCGCAGCACCATCTCATAGGCGGGCAGCACGCATTGCGCTTCGATCAGGCGCTTCGCCTCCGCCTCGAACTCGCCGAAGTGGCGGAACAGCATCTCGGCGTTGGCGAGCTCGAAGTTGTAACGCGACTGCTCGACTTCGTTCTGGTGGTAGACATCCCCATAACGCACGCCATCGACCCAGACGAGATCGAACACGCTCTGCTTGCCTTGCAGGTACATGGCCAGGCGCTCGAGGCCGTAGGTGATCTCGCCCAGCACCGGCTTGCATGGCAGGCTGCCGACTTCCTGGAAATACGTGAATTGCGTGATTTCCATGCCGTCGAGCCACACTTCCCAGCCGAGTCCCCACGCCCCCAGGGTCGGCGATTCCCAGTCGTCCTCGACGAACCGGATGTCATGCTCGAGCGGATCGATGCCGAGCGCGACGAGCGACTGGAGGTAGCGCTCCTGGATGTCATCGGGCGAGGGCTTGAGAACGACCTGGTACTGGTAATAGTGCTGCAGCCGGTTCGGGTTCTCGCCGTAGCGCCCGTCCTTGGGACGACGCGAGGGCTGCACGTACGCCGCGTTCCAGCGTTCGGGCCCGATGGCGCGGAGAAACGTGGCGGTGTGGAAAGTGCCCGCGCCCATTTCCATGTCGTACGGCTGCAGCAGCACGCAGCCCTGACGGTCCCAGAATTCGTTCAGCCGCAGGATGAGTTGTTGGAAGCTCAGCATGAAGGCTGGGGATTTTACCGGCTGCGTCGCCGGGCGATGGCGGAAAAGACGACGAGCAAGGCGAGCGACGCGAGAACGATCGGCCAATCGCGCCATCGCACGTATGGCGTGGCACCGCTGTAGCCCTGTGCTGCCACTTCGAGCCGTCCTTCGCTGAACTGCGGCAAGCGCGCGACGACGTTGCCGTCGCGCGCGATGGCGGCGGTGATGCCGGTATTTGCGGCCGTGAGATACATGCGGCCGGTCTCGATGGCGCGAAGGCGCGCGATCTGCAGGTGCTGACCCGGGGCGAGCGAATCGCCGAACCACGCCACGTTGGAAAGGTTCACCAGCAGCGTCGCCGCGGGCAGGCGGCGCGCGATCTCGTCGCCGAAGGCGTCCTCGTAGCAGATGTTCGGCGCGATGGTTTGCCCGGCGGCCGCGAGCAAGGCCTGGTCGGCGCTGCCGCTGGAGAAGTCGGACATCGGGATGTTGACCATGCGCAGCGTCCAGCCGAGTCCCGGTGGAACGAATTCGCCAAAGGGCACGAGATGGACCTTGTGATAAGCCTGCACGGGCGACACGCCGAGGGTAATCACGCTGTTGAAGTATTCGTCTGCGCCGCGACGCGTGGGCACGCCGAGGAGGAGATCGCCATCATTGCGCCTTGCCACGGCATCGAGCCGGCGCACGTAGTCGAGTTCGACGTTGTCCAGGAAGCGCGGCACGGCGGTCTCGGGGAATACGATCAGCCTTGCCCGCGTGCCTTCGGCGAGCCGGGCGTAGGTGTCGAGCGTGTGCGCGTAGCGCCGCGGATCGAACTTGAGCGACTGCTCGATGTTTCCCTGCAGCAGCGCCGCCGAAACCGGCGCGCCCTGCGTAGATGTCCAATCGACGTAACGCAGCGCCTGTCCGATTGCGATCAGCGCGAGGATGGCGCCGATCCAATACGCGCTTCGCCGCGCCGCGGCGAGATAGAGCATGCCCGCAAGGGCGGCGGTCAGGAACGAGAGGATGAAGACGCCGCCCACGGGCGCATAACCCTGCAGCGGCCATCCTACGGCCGCGTAGCCGAGGGAGAGCCACGGGAATCCGGTCAGCACCCACGAGCGCCACCATTCGAACAGCACCCACGACGCCGGAATGAGCAGGCAGACGCGCACCGGCGCGCTTGCCGGGATACGCGCCTGCAACCATCCCGCGGCGGCAGGGAAGAGGGCGAGGAAGCCGCAAAAGAGAGCCGTGGCGACGCCGGCCACCGGCGCCGGCATGCCGCCGATATCGTGCATGCTGACGTAGATCCAGGACACGCCGGCGCCGAAGAAGCCGACGCCGAACCAGAATCCCGCCGCGAAGCAGCGACGCGGTGTGCTCTCGCTCCATGCATACGCGAGCCATGTCAGCGTGACCAGCAGCAACGGATAGACGCCGAGCGGCGCAAAAGCAGCGACGCTCGCCGCACCGCAGATAAATGGGGACAGCCCCCATTTACCCTGCATGAAGTTACGGTAAATGGGGTCTGTCCCCATTTATCTAGGTCTTGGGTTTGTCGACCAGCAGCGTGTACACGCGCCGGCTGTCGGCGCGCAGGACCTGGAAGCGCAGTCCTTCGATCAGGATCGTCTCGCCGCGCTTCGGCAGGCGGCCAAGCTGCGCGATGACCAGGCCCGCCACCGTGTCGGTCGTCTCGTCGGAAAAGCGCGTGGCGAAGGCCGCGTTGAAGTCGGCGATCTGCGTGAGCGCCTTGACGCGGAAGCGCCCGCCCGGCTCGGGAATGATGTTGTCGGAGGCCTCGTCGAAGTCGTACTCGTCCTCGATGTCGCCGACGATCTGCTCCAGCACGTCCTCGATCGTGACGAGGCCCGACACGCCGCCGTACTCGTCGACCACGATCGCCATGTGATTGCGGCTGGCGCGAAACTCGCGCAGCAGCACGTTGAGGCGCTTCGCTTCGGGCACGAAGACCGCCGGCCGCAGCATCTCGCGCACGTTGAACTCTTCCTCCCCGGCGTAGTGCCGCAGCAGGTCCTTCGCCAGCAGCACGCCGATGACGTCGTCGCGATTCTGGTCGATGACCGGGAAGCGCGAATGCGCCGTGGCCATCACCTGCGGGATGAAGCTTTCGATCGGCTCGTTGATATCGATGAAATCCACCTGCGCGCGCGGAATCATGATGTCGCGCACCTGCATCTCGGAGACGGTGAGGGCGCCCTCGATGATCGAGAGGGCGTCGGCGTCGAGCAGGTTGCGCGAGTAGGCCGAGCGCAGGAGGTGGACCAGCTGCTCGCGATCGCTCGGCTCGCGCATCAGCAGCGCAGAGAGGCGTTCGAGCAGGCTCGGTCGCGCGGGATCGTTCATGCGCTCAGAGGATCATTCTAGCGTGTAGGGGTCGGCGAGGCCGAGACGCCGGAGAATACGGATTTCCAGCGCTTCCATCTTGCGCGCGCTCGCCGCCGCATGGTGGTCGTAGCCGTGCAGGTGCAGCACGCCGTGAACCACGAGGTGCGCATAGTGCGCACGCAGCGCCTTGCGCTGCGCGCGAGCCTCGCGTGCGATGACGGGATGGCAGAGCACGATGTCGCCCTGTTGCCCGTAGGCAAAACTGAGGACGTTGGTGGCGTAGTCGCGCCTGCGAAAGCGCCGGTTCAGCCGGCGCCCTTCCCGCGCGCCGACGACGCGCAGCGTGAGAGCGCCCGCCGGCGCTGCGCTGCGCGCCCACTTGCGCAGCGCGGCAGCCGCCGGCACGCCGCGACGCGGTACTGCGTACTGCACGGTGATGCTATTCGCGCGCCGAGCCGGCGTCCGCAGCTTTGTCATACGCATCGATGATGCGCGCCACGAGCGGGTGTCGCACCACGTCCTGCGCGCCGAACTGGGTGAACGCGATGCCGCGCACGTCGCCGAGGATGCGCCGCGCTTCGATCAAGCCGCTCTTCTGGCCGCGTCCGAGATCGATCTGCGTCACGTCGCCGTTCACCACCGCCTTGGCGCCGAAGCCGATGCGCGTAAGGAACATCTTCATCTGCTCGGGCGTCGTGTTCTGCGCTTCGTCGAGGATGATGAAGGAGTGGTTGAGCGTGCGGCCCCGCATGTACGCGAGAGGCGCCAGCTCGATGGTGCCGCGCTCGAGCAGCTTGCCGGTCTTCTCGAAGCCCATCAGGTCGAACAGGGCGTCATAGAGCGGACGCAGGTAGGGGTCCACCTTCTGCGCGAGGTCGCCCGGCAGGAAACCGAGGCGCTCGCCCGCCTCGACCGCGGGGCGTACAAGGACGATGCGCTTCACCTTGTCGCGCTCCAGCGCATCGACGGCGCAAGCGACCGCGAGGTAGGTCTTGCCGGTGCCCGCGGGCCCGATGCCCAGCGTCAGGTCGTGCGCGAGGATGTTCTCGATGTACTGGATCTGATGCGGCGTGCGGCCGTGCAGATCGGCGCGCCGAGTGAGGAGCTGCGGTCCTTCGCCGACGGGTTTGGCTTCGCGCGCGAGCTCGGTCAGGCCGAGCTGCACGTCGTCGAGGGTGAGATCGCCCGAGGCGCGGTCATAGAAGTGCTCCAGGGCTTGCGCTGCGCGTTGCGCGTGCTCGCCGCGCACGGTGAAGCGCGCGCCACGCCGCGCGATCGTCACGTCGAGCGCGGACTCGATCTGACGCAGGTTCTCGTCCAGCGCGCCGCACAAGCGCGCAAGGCGCTGGTTGTCGACGGGGTCGAGGCGGACCTCGACCGGCTTGGCTCTCATCCGGCCAGCTCGCCGCGCAGCGAATGCGTGCGGCATGCGGTGATGCGCAGCTCGACGAAGCGGCCGGCCAGCTCGGCCGGTCCCGGGAAATTCACCGTCCGGTTGTTCGCGGTGCGACCCGCGAGCTCTTCGGCACGGCGGCGCGACGCGCCTTCCACCAGGACCCGCTGGCGGGAGCCGACCATGCGCTCCGAGAAGGCGCGCGCCTGCTCGTCGATCAGCGCCTGCAGGCGTTGCAGCCGCGCCAGCTTCTGTTCTTCCGGCACCGGATCGGGCAGCTCCGCCGCCGGCGTGCCCGGCCGCCGGCTGTAGAGGAAGCAATAGGAATCGTCGAGCTGCAGATCGCGTGCGAGCTTCAAGGTCGCCTCGAAGTCCGCTTCGGTCTCACCCGGAAAGCCGACGATGAAATCGGAGCTCACGCTGATCTGCGCGCACGCGCCGCGCAGGCGGCGCACGATGGAGCGGTATTCGAGCGAGGTGTAGCCGCGCTTCATCGCGGCCAGGATGCGGTCGGCGCCCGATTGCACGGGCAGGTGCACGTGCGGCGCTAGCTTCGGCAGCGCGGCGTGCGCGTCGATGAGGCGCTGGGTGAATTCGCGCGGGTGCGAGGTGGTGTAGCGGATGCGCTCGATGCCGTCGACCTCGGCAACGAAGGCGAGCAGCTCGGCGAAGTCGGCGCTCTTTCCCGCGATCTCGCCGCGCCAGGCATTCACGTTCTGGCCGAGGAGCGTGACCTCCTTTACGCCTTGCCGGGCGAGCGCGGCGACCTCCGCCAGGACATCGCCGAAAGGGCGCGAGACTTCCTCGCCGCGCGTATAGGGTACGACGCAGAAGCTGCAGTACTTGCTGCAGCCTTCCATGATCGAGACGAACGCGCGCGAGCGCTCGACGCGCGGCTCGGGCAGGGCATCGAACTTCTCGATGCGCGGGAAGCTGATGTCCACCTGGGGCTCGCCGCTCGAGCGGCGACGCTCGAGCAGCTGCGGCAGCCGGTGCAGCGTCTGCGGCCCGAACACGACATCGACGAAAGGCGAGCGCTTGACGATGGCGGCGCCTTCCTGGCTGGCGACGCAGCCGCCGACGGCGATCATCACGTCGGGCCGCGAGCGCTTCAGCTGGCGCATGCGCCCGAGGTCGGCAAAGAGCTTTTCCTGCGCCTTCTCGCGCACCGAGCAGGTGTTGAAAACGATGAGGTCGGCGTCCTCCGGACGCTCGGCGCGCTCCATCTTCTGCGCCGCGCGCAGCACGTCGGCGATCTTGTCCGAGTCGTACTCGTTCATCTGGCAGCCGAAGGTGCGAAGAAAGAGCTTCGGCATTACTTCGCGCGGCGTGCTTCCTCGGGCGTGAGCACCCAGACGCGCTGCACGAGGCCGTTCGCGTCCGCGCTGTACTTCACGAGCGAGCCGGGCGGCAGGGCGCTCGGCACGATGATGCGATTCGCCTGATCGCGGATCTGCGCCCCGGGCGCAAGCGTGCCGCGCTTGCCATTGAGCTCGATCACGCCGCCTTCGACATGGCGCATCTGCGCGGGCTTCGCCTCGGGCGGAATGGTGCGGACCTGCGCCAGGGCGGCGCTGGCGAGGAATAGTGCGGCGACCGGCAACAGCGCTCTCATGCAGTCGGACCAGAAAAGGGGAAATGGTGGCGAATCAGGGACTCGAACCCCGGACACACGGATTATGATTCCGCTGCTCTAACCAGCTGAGCTAATTCGCCACGCAAGGGGCCGCATTATAAACCGGGACACGTTCGATCTCGTCGTTGTGGGCGCAGGCCCGGTCGGCGCAAGCCTTGCGCACGCCGTTCACGGGCTCGACGTTGCCTTGGTCGGCTCGAGCCAGGAGCCGTCGTCGGCAGGGACCTTCGATCCGCGCGTATACGCGCTCAGTCCGGGCAACGTCGACTTCCTGCGCCGGCTGAAGATCTGGGACGCGCTGCCGGCGGAGCGCATTGCGCCCGTGCACGCCATGCGTATCCACGGCGACGACGGGCGGGCAATCCTGCAGTTCGAGGCTTACGAAGCCGGCGTGCCCGAGCTCGCCTGGATCGTCGAGGACAGCACGCTGAACCGGGCGTTGCGCGCCGGCATTCCGGCCCGCGCGCAGCGCTGCCAGCACCTGGCCGTGAGCGAGGACAAGGCCGTGCTGACCTTCGACGATGGCACGACGATCTCGGCGCGGCTCGTCGTCGGCGCCGATGGGGCGCAGTCGTTCGTGCGCCGCGTCGTCGGCATCGACGCGAGCGAGCGCGACTACGGACAGACAGCGCTGGTCGCGAATTTCGCCTGCCGCACGCCGCACGGCAACGTCGCCTATCAATGGTTCCAGGGCGGCCCGGTGCTTGCCCTCTTGCCGCTGCCGGGCGAGCAGGTGTCGATGGTGTGGTCCCTGCCGACGAGCGACGCGGAGCGCATTTCGGCGCTCGCGCCGGCGGCGCTCGCCGACGAGCTGATGCGCGCATCGAGCGGCGTGGTCGGCGCCCTCGAGCTCGCCTCGCCGGTGCGCGCTTTCCCGCTTCGCCGGCTCTCGGCGAGGCGCCTCGTCGCGCCGCGCGTCGCCCTGGTCGGGGATGCCGGCCACGTGATCCATCCGCTCGCCGGGCAGGGACTCAACCTGGGGCTGCAGGACGCGCGCGTGCTCGCTGAGACCCTCAACGACCGCGAGCCGCAACGCGATGCCGGGGACTACCGGCTGCTGCGTCGATACGAAAGGCGTCGCGCGGAGCCTATACTCGCCATGGATAGCGTCGTCTCCGGGCTGTTCGCCCTGTACGGCGCGCGCAGCGGCACGGTCAGCCGCCTGCGCAACGCGGGATTGAACCTCGCCGACCGGCTTCCGGTCCTAAAGAACATTCTCATGCGACAGGCGATGAGCTGACATGATGTTTCGCGCAAGCTTTGCCCTTGCACTGGCGTTCTTCGCCGGCGCCGTGTTCGCCAACGAAGCGCAGATCCGCAAGGTGGTCGAAGCGAAGCTCGGGGGCGTGAAGGTCGAAGGCGTGCAGCCCGGTCCGCTCGGTCTTTACGAGGTGCGCTTCCGTTCCTCCGGCGGCATGCGCATCGTCTACACCGACGCCGATGCGACGCACATCTTCCTCGGCAAGATCTACGAGACGAAAAACGATCGCGACGTCACGGAGGAGCGCCTGCGCAAGCTCAACGCCGTCAAGTTCGAATCGCTGCCGCTCGATCAGGCGGTGAAGATCCAGCGCGGCAACGGCAAGCGCATCCTCGCGATGTTCTCCGATCCCTATTGCCCGGCGTGCCGCCAGTTCGAGCAGGTCCTGCAGAAGCTGGACGACGTCACGATCTACGTGTTCATGTTCCCGGTGATCCGCCCCGAGCTCGCCGAGCAGTCGAAGCAGGTGTGGTGCTCGCCCGACCGCGCCAAGGCCTGGCTCGATGTCGCGCTGCGCAGCAAGCCGCCGAGCGCCAAGCCGAACTGCCCGAACCCAGTCGACAAGAACGTCGAATACGGCCGCAGCCTCGGTGTGAACAGCACGCCGACCCTCATCTTCGCGGATGGCGAGCGCGTAACCGGCGGCCTGCAGCTCGCCGACCTGACCGACCTGCTCGATCGCGCGAAGCGCTAGTCGTTCATTCCGCACCAGGCGGCAGCGCCGCGCCGCGCGGCCAGAGGAGCCACAGCTTGCCGTTCTGCTTCATGCGGCCCGCGGCGCGACCGGCCTCCTGGCCGGTTCCCCAGAAGAAATCCGCGCGCACCACGCCCCGGATCGCGCCGCCCGTGTCGTGCGCCGCGGCAAGGCGCACCAGCGGCTCGGGCGACAGCGGCATCGTCGTCGCCAGGAACACCGGCGCACCGAGCGGAATGTAGCGGCGGTCGATGGCCAGGCTGTACTGCGGGACCAGCGGCACGTTGAGCGCGCCGACCGGCCCGCGCGGATCGGCCGACTCGCGGAAGAACACATAGCTCGCGTTCACGTTCAGCGCTTCCTGCAGCTTTTGCGGATTGCCCGCGGCCCAGGCCTTGATGCCTTCCATGCCTGCCTGCTCGAGCGGCAGCTCGCCGCGCTCGACGAGGTAACGACCGAGCGAGCGGTACGGATGGCCATTCTGATCGGCATAGCCGAGCCGGATGCGCTCGCCGCTGTCGAGCTCGAGCTGGCCGGACCCCTGGATCTGCAGGAAGAAGAGCTCGACCGGATCCGCGGCCCAGCCGATGATCGGTGCATTGAACGCGTCGCCGCGCGCGTCGATCTCCGCGCGGCTGTAGTAAGGCACCAGCCGTCGCCCTTCCACGCGCCCGCGCAGCCTGAGGTTGCGCACTTCCGGCGCCACGGTGGCGAGGTCGACCACGACGAGATCGGGCGGCACGCCGAAGATCGGGAAGCGATTGGCGGCACTGCGGGTGCGAGCGCCGTGCAGGATCGGCTCGTAGTAGCCGGTGATCAGTCCCGTGTCACCGCCCTGCGTGCCCGCCAGCGCATACGCCACGAATGTGGTTTCGAAAAATCGCCGCGCCGCGGCCTCGTCGCCGGAAGGGACCGCCGATGCGACCGCGCAGGCGTCGATGAGCGGGCCGGGCGCGCGGGCGCAGCCCGCCATGAAGGCGCGCAGGCTGGGCTCGAGCAGCGTCGTGTCCCAGCCGGGAAGCGCCGTAAACGGCACCTGAAGATATTGCGCCCGTTCCGCCGCCGGCTTCGCCGGCGGGCAGACCGGGCAGGGCTTCTCCGGAACCTGAGCGCAGCCGGCGATCAGTACAATGCATGCAACCAGCCAGCGCGCCATATATGTGGGTCGTCTACCTTGAAATGGGCGTCGCCGTCGCCCTCGCCATCTTCATCGTCTGGTTCACGTGGCCGAAGAAGAAGTAAGGCGGCCGTGAATCAGTGCAGCACGCGCGGGATCGACAGCGTGAACTCGGGGATCGACGCCTCGAATCGCGTCCCGTCCACCGCAACCATCTGGTAGCTGCCGCGCATGGTGCCGACGGGCGTGGCGATCGAGGCCCCGCTCGTGTATTCGTAGCTCTCGCCGGGCTGGAGAAGCGGCTGCGCGCCGACCACGCCGAGACCGCGTACTTCCTGCACCAGCCCTTGTGAATCGGTGATGATCCAGTGCCGGCTGATGAGCTGCGCGGCGACGCTGCCGGCGTTGCGGATGGTGATGGTGTAGGCGAAGACGTAGCGCCCGCTGGTCTCGTCCGACTGCTCGGCGAGATATTGCGTTTGCGCGCTCACCGCCACGTCGTACTGTTTTTGCTCCGCCATGCAGCATTGTAAACTCCATGCCATGGCCTACCGGATCGCGCCCAGCATCCTTTCGGCGGACTTCGCGCGACTCGGCGAGGAAGTGAAGGCGGTGGCGCGCGCCGGCGCCGACCTGATTCACTTCGACGTGATGGATAACCATTACGTTCCGAACCTCACGGTGGGACCGCTCGTATGCGCTGCGTTGCGGCCCCATGTCGACCTGCCGCTCGACGTGCATCTGATGGTGAAGCCCGTGGACGCGCTCGTCGCGGAGTTCGCCAAGGCAGGCGCGAACATCATCACCTTCCATCCGGAAGCCTCCGAGCATGTCGACCGGACGATCGCGCTCATTCGAGAGCTCGGCTGCAAGGCGGGTCTCGTGCTCAACCCGGCGACGCCGCTTTCCTGTCTCGACTACACGCTAGAGAAGCTGGACGTCGTCCTGCTGATGTCCGTGAATCCCGGCTTCGGCGGGCAGAAATTCATCGGCTCGGTGCTGCCCAAGATCACCGAGGTTCGCCGGCGCATCGATGAGCTGGACAGGCCGATCTGGCTCGAGGTCGATGGCGGCATCAAGACCGACAACATCGCGCAGGTGGCGCGCGCCGGCGCCGATACCTTCGTCGCCGGCTCGGCGGTGTTTGGCTCGAAGGACTATGCCGCCACGATTCGCGACATGCGCGAACGCCTGAAGCTGCTATAGTCGAAGCGCAGTGCATATCCTCTCCGCGAAGCACATCTGGCGCCGCTGGCGCCCCTAGTCACCGAAGCGATCGCCGCGCGGCTCGGCGATCGCCAGAACCGCAAGCCGCGTTCTCGCATCGAGCACGGAGAGGTCGTGACAGACGTCGAATTCCACCAGCTTGCCGCCGAAGGGTATACGCGCATTCCAGTCGTTGCCGAAGCCCGTGCGGACTTGCACACGCCCCTGGCCCTTTACCTGCAGCTCGCCGGCGGCCCCTACAGCTATCTTCTCGAATCGGTCGTGGGCGGCGAGCGTTTCGGGCGCTATTCGTTCATCGGACTCGCGTGCGCCGAGCGCATCGAAGCGCGCGGCCGCCAAGTACGGCGGTTATTGCGCGATGCGCGCGGTGCGGATGTTTGCCTGGAAGAAGCGGATGCCGATCCGTTCGACTACACCCGCGCCTGGCTGCACCGCGAGAAGACGGCGCCGCTGCCCGAGCGTCTGCGCTTCGGGGGCGGCCTCGTCGGCTATTTCGGCTACGAAAGCCTGCGCCATATCGAGCCCAAGGCACTCGGTGCGCCAAAAGCGGATCCGCTCGGTACACCGGACATGCTCCTTCTCGTGTCCGATGAGGTGGCGGTGGTGGATAACGTGCTCGGCAAGCTTTACCTCGTCGTGTACGCCGACGCGCGTCAGGCTTCGGCGCTCGACAGGGCGCGCGCGCGCCTGAACCAGCTCAGACAACGGCTCCTCCGGCCCCTGCCCGAAAGCCTGGTCCTCGCGCGCGAAAGCGCATCGTCATCCGGCAGTGCCGACGTCGAGCGCACATTCACCGAGGCCGAGTTCCTCGCTGCCGTAGGGCGTTCGAAAGAATACGTGATGGCGGGAGAGCTGATGCAGGTGCAGATCTCGCAGCGCAGCTCGCGACGATTCGACGTCGCGCCGATTGCGCTCTATCGCGCGCTGCGCAGCGTCAATCCGTCGCCCTACATGTATTACTTCGACTTCGGCGACCATCACGTCGTCGGCGCGTCGCCGGAGATCCTCGTGCGTCTCTCGGGCGACACGATCACGCTGCGGCCGATCGCGGGAACGCGCGCGCGCGGTCTGACGCCCGAGCAGGACGCCGCCATCGCCACCGAGCTGCTCGCCGATCCCAAGGAACGGGCGGAGCACGTCATGCTCATCGATTTGGGGCGCAACGATGTCGGACGCGTCGCCGCGCCGGGCAGCGTGAAGGTCACGGAGCGCATGGTCGTCGAACGCTACTCGCATGTGATGCACATTGTTTCCAACGTGGAAGGCCGCCTGGCCCCCGGATTGGACGCCATGGATGTCCTCAAGGCCAGCTTCCCCGCTGGCACGGTGACGGGCGCACCGAAGGTGCGCGCCATGCAGGTGATCGACGAGCTCGAGCGGGTGAAGCGCGGCATCTACAGCGGTGCGGTCGGCTACCTCGGATTCAACGGCGACATGGACGTCGCCATCGCCATTCGCACCGCCGTGCTCAAGGCCGGCCGGCTCCACGTTCAGGCGGCGGCCGGGATCGTCGCAGACTCGGACCCCACATCGGAATGGCAGGAAACGCTGCACAAGGCGCGCGCCCTGCTTCGCGCGGCGGAAATCGCATCAGCCGATCAGGCCGGCTTCCAGGCCCAGAACTGATACATCCGGGCGAAGCTGTCCGGATGCTGCTGCTCGAAACGATGCCAGCCGTCCAGGTCCGTCATCGACGGGTCGCGCGGGAATTCGTCGCGATAGCGCGCCGCCGTGATGCCGTTGTCCGGGAACTCGAAGCCGAGGAAGCGCAGGCCGAGCTTGCCGAGCATTTCGCCTATTTGCGGCAGGTCGAAACGGTGCTCCTGCACGTGAAAGAGAAGGTCGCGGCAGCCGCTCAGGCTGTAGAAGTCCTCGTTCCTCGTCACCTTCGCGAGCATTTCGTCTTCGCCGCGGGCGCGGATCGCGGCGCGGCATCGGCGAATGCCGTCGGCCGTGGCATCGAAACCACGCTCGGCGATGAACTTGCGCGCATGTGCGATGTGCCGACGGCCGGCTTCGCTGTAGAGTCCGATGCGCATGAAGCCGCCGGGATTCACCAGCTCGGTCAGCACGCGCCAGCCGCGGAGCGGGTCTTCCAGGTGATGAAGCACGCCCGACGATTCGACGAAGTGGAAGCGCTCGCTCAGCTCGCCCGGGGCAAGCAGATCCGCTTGCCGGTATTCGATATTGGATATGCCAAGTTCCTGCGTTTTGCGCTTGGCATAGGCGAGGCTTGCAAGGCTAAGGTCGATCGCCAGCACGCTGCAGTCGGCGAAGCGGCGCGCGGTGGCGATGGCGTTCTGGCCGGTGCCGCAGCCGGCCACCAGAATGCGCGTCGGCAGATCGATCGCGCGCACGTCCGCGGCCGGGAAAAGCTCGCGCGCGATCTGCGCAAGCGGCGCGGCGGAGAAGCTGGTCTGGGTACGTATCCAGCGTGGATAGGGGTTCTCTTCGTATTGCGCTCTAACGGCGGCCGATACAGCGCCGCTTTCGCTGCCGAGGGTGCCAATCGTGCCGCGCAGCCGCCGCTCTTCGCTTGGCTCGGCGACTTGTCGGCGGGCCAGTTCGGCGAGCGGTGTATCGGCCAGCTGGTGCGCCAAAGCGTCTGCGCGATCGAGCGTGTGCAATGGCCGATAGGCGGCGTAGGTCGCGTAGCCATGAAGGTCGCCGTGCTCCGCCAGCCGCGCTTTCAGACGTTCGACAGCATCGGCTTCCTGTGCTGTTTGCGCGAGAAGGTATTCGGTGTTGAAGCACTGGTGCGCGATCGCGACCATCGTCTCGAGCGGCATTTCTTTGCCGAGCAAGGCTGCACGACGCGTGGTGGCGATGATGTCTTCCAGGTGCGCATCACGCAGCACGCTGTCTTGCATGAGTCGCAGGAGGAGAGGCTCATCGAGCGTCTCACTTTCAGGGCGCGAGAGCGCGAGGCTGCTGATCGGCCGCACGAGGTCGCCGGGATCCACGGCTGGATGGTCCAGCGCCCGCGCAAGAACCGCGCGCAAGCGCGAGTCCGTGGGATGGCGGAAATTGAAGAAGCGCACGAGCGCCGAGAATTGCGCCCACAGGTCGTCCAAGTGCGGCGCTGTCTCGAGCGCCGTCACCATCTCACCGAGCGCCGGTCCAAACGCGGATTGCGCCGCGAGCGACTGTGCTCGCCGGGCGTGCGCCAGCGCCGCGCCTTCGCTCCCTTTGCCCGCCACCGCCGCGGCGGCACGCCGCTTCTTCTCGCCCATGACACAAATATTCTCGGCTAGAATGGCCCTCGTGAAGTCGTCGATCCTCTCCGAGCACCTCTTCTGGCGCTGGCGTTCGCCAACCGCCTAATCCGCTCCACGGCCACGCCGGGCCGAAACACGGCGAACTCCAAGTTCCGGTAACAAGCCAGAGGCACGTGATGGTGCTGATGATCGACAACTACGATTCCTTTACCTACAACCTCGTGCAGTACTTTGCCGAGCTGGGCGAGGAAGTGATGGTCCGCCGTAACGACGAGATCGGCGTCGAGGAGGCAGCGGCGTTGCGGCCTTCGACCGTCGTGATTTCCCCCGGTCCCAGCGCGCCGGACCACGCCGGGGTTTCGCTCGAGGTGATCCGCCGGCTGGGCGGGCAGGTTCCGATCCTCGGCGTGTGTCTTGGTCACCAGGCGATCGGACAGGCGTTCGGCGGCAAAGTGGTGCGGGCGAAGCGCGTCATGCACGGCAAGGTATCCGCCGTGCGCCATGATGGCGAGGGCGTCTTCCAGGGCCTTCCAGAGCAATTCGAGGCGACGCGTTACCACTCGCTCGCGGTCGAGCGCGCATCGCTGCCGCCGTGCCTGAAAGTGACGGCCGAAGCGGAGGACGGGGAGATCATGGGCTTGCGACACCGCGAGCTTGCGCTCGAAGGTGTCCAGTTCCATCCGGAAGCGCTCTTGACCGAGCATGGACATCGAATGCTGCAGAATTTCATCAAGGGAGCCAGGAAGGAGAAATGGGCATGAAGCAGATCACGGTCGCCGAAGCGATCCAGCGCACCGTCGAGCACCGCGAGGTGTTCCACGACGAGATGCTGCACATCATGCGGC
>DATDCR010000392.1:0-3031 GCA_036524215.1 Burkholderiales bacterium | reverse complement strand
AGCACGACGCCGTCCTTCCTCACTTCCTTGAGCTCCACGCCCGGAGCGACGGCATCGCCGACGCGGTAGGCACGCGGCCGCTGCCCATTGACGTCGAGGATCGCGATGCCGCGTCCGGTGCCGCGCTCGGCCATCACGCCGAGCGCGCGGATCGGGCCCGCCTCGGCGGCATTCGCCGCGCCGAGGAGGCGAGCGATCGGCGCGACGTCGATGAGCTGCACGCGGCTGTCGAGCTCCGCGGCCGGCAGCACCACCACCGGCTGGTCGGGGGTGCGCCGCGCGCTGAACCGCAGAGCCCATTCCGTGACGCTCATGACGAGCGCGACCGCCAGCAAGACGGTCGCGATTCGCGGCGAGAAAGCCGATCGCATTTCGCCATTCTGCGACCCAATCGGGCGCCGCGCTAGGTGCATAATCCTAGGGCGCCGGCTTCGTAGGGAGAAAGAAGTGAAGACGCGCCGTGGGACGGGCTTCACGCTCGTCGAAGTCATGGTGGTCGTGGTGATTCTCGGCATCCTCGCCGTGCTGATCGTGCCTCGCGTGGTCGGGCGCAGCGAAGAAGCGCGCGCGGTCGCCGCGAAGCACGATATCGCCACCATCATGCAATCGCTCAAGCTCTACCGCCTGGACAACGGCCGCTATCCGACCGGCGAGCAGGGCCTCGAGGCGCTCGTCACCAAGCCGCAGATGCCGCCGTCGCCGACGAACTGGAAACCCTACCTCGACAAGCTGCCCCGCGACCCGTGGGGCAACCCTTACCAGTACCTGAACCCCGGTGTGCACGCCGAGATCGATGTCTTCTCCTTCGGCGCCGACGGGCAGCCCGGCGGCAGTGGCGCCGATCTCGACATCGGCTCCTGGCAGCTTTGAGCGATGCGCGCCGCCGGCTACACGCTGCTCGAGCTCCTGGTCACGATCGCGATCGTGGGCATCGCGGCGGGCATGCTGAGCCTCTCGCTGCGCGGCGATGAGGCGCGCCGCCTGCACCAGGAGGCCGACCGGCTCGCGGCCCTGTTCCGCATGGCGCAGAGCGAGGCGCGCGTAAGCGGCCGCGCCGTCCTCTGGCAGGCGGACCTCGCCGGCTACGGCTTCCGGCCGCTGGTCGCCGACGCTTCGTTGCCCTTGCCGAGCGAGCTCGCGCGCCGGCGCACCTGGCCGGTCGAGGTGCAGACGCTCCAGACGCGCCAGCTTCTCTTCTCGCGCGAGCCGCTGCGCGAGCCGGCGCTGGTGCAGATCGCCACGCACGAGCGCGGCATCCGCGTCTCGCTCGACGCGCTCGGCAACGCGAGCCTCGCCGAATGCGAAGGCCCCGAATGCGCGGCTTCACGCTGATCGAGGTGCTGGTGGCGCTCGCGATCGTCGCGGTGGCGCTGCTCGCCGCCGTGCGCGCCATCGGCGCCATGGCGGAGGCCAACGCCGACCTGCGGCTGCGTCTGCTCGCGCAGCTCGCCGCCGGCAACCGCATCGCCGAGCTGCGCGCCGCGTCGGCGTTTCCCGGCCTCGGCGCGCGCAGCACCGCCTGCCCGCAAGGCAAGGTCAGGCTCGAATGCCTGGAAGACGTGAAGAGCACGCCGAATCCGCTCTTCCGCCGCATCGAAGTACGCGTCTACGCCGGCGCCGAGCGCGACCACGTGCTCGCCGAGCTGGTCGGCATCCTGCCGCAGCGCCGATGAGGATGCGCGCGCGCGCCGGCGGCTTCACCCTGATCGAGATGCTGGTGGCCATCGGCGTGATGGCGGCGATGGCGGTGGTGTGCTGGCGCGCGCTCTCCTTCGTCGCTGACCGGCGCAGCGCCATCGAGCAGGACTCGCTCGAGATCGCGCAGCTCCTGCGCGCGTTCTCGCAGCTCGAGAGCGACGTCGAGGAGCGGCTGCCGGACATCGCGATGCCGGCGCGTGCGACGGCGGCCGAGCTGCCGCTTTCCATCACGCTCGGTGGCGGGCCGCGCGGCAACCAGCTCGAGATCCTGCGCACCGTGGCCGAGCCGTCGGGCCCTTCGCGCGCGGTGCATGTCGTCTACCGGCTCACGCCCCAGGGACTCGTGCGCACCACGGGCTCGGGCGACGTGCTGCTCCTGCCGAAGGCGGCCGGCTTCACGGTGCGCCTGTATGCCGGCGGCTTCTGGGTCGAGGAGAATGCCGACCGACGCGTGCGTCCGCTCGTGCGCGCCACTGCGCTCGAGCTCGGCATCGACGACGGCAGCGGCGGCCGATTTGTGAAGGTCGTGGCGCTATGACGCTTCGGGCGCAGCGCGGCACCGCGGTGCTCCTCGCCATGCTCGTCGTCGCCGCCGCCGCCACGCTCGTGAGCGGCGCGCTGTGGCAGCAGAACGCGCTCACGCGCGAGACCGAGAACGAGCTCGCGCTGGCGCAGGCGCGCTGGCTGTTGCGCGGCGCGATCGACTGGGCCGGTGTGATCCTGCAGGAAGATGCGCGCACCTCAAGCGTCGACCACCGCGGCGAGCCCTGGGCGGTGCCGCTCGCCGACACCCGCCTCAACGAGAACGACGGCCGCCCGGCCGCCTATCTCGCCGGCGCGATCGAGGACGAGCAGGGGAAGTTCAACCTGCGCAACCTCGCCGGCACCGGCGCGGTCAACGCGCAGGAGTTGAACGCGCTGCGCCAACTCTTCGCCATGCTGCAGATCGACGAAGCCTTCGCCGAGCGCATCGCCGGGCGCATGCTCGCCGAGCTGCGCTCGCAGGGCACGCAGCCGGCGCCCGGCCTCGCTTTCGTCGACGATGCGCTCGACGTCGGCATCCCGCCGGATGCCCTCGAGCGCCTGCGTCCTTTCGTCACCGTCCTTCCCGAGCAGACCCCGCTCAACGCCAACACGGCGAGCGCCGAGGTGCTCGCCGCTCGCGCCGACCTGCCGCTCGTGGACGCGAAGCGCATCGTCGCCGCTCGCGACCGCGCCTACTTCAAGGACCTGGGCGATGCGCTGGCGCGGCTGCGCGAAGCGAACCCCGAGGCGAGCGATGCCGGCCTTGCCGTCTCGACGCGCTACTTCAGCGTGCAAGGCACCGTGACCT
>DATDCR010000391.1:0-5271 GCA_036524215.1 Burkholderiales bacterium | reverse complement strand
CGCGATAAGGAATGAGCGCCGCCGCGCTATCGTCGACCGGAATGGAAAAGGGCCCAAGCTGGAGTGTCTCGAGCCCCCGCTCCTTGAACCCCGGCTCGATGGCGGGCGGCGCGCCGAGCGACTTCGCGAGTAGGGCGCGGAACAGGGCGAGTGAGAAGGCCTCGTAGTACTCGCCTTCGTATTCGACGAGGAGCGGCACGCGGCGCAGCACGCCGTCGAAGTCCGCGATCGGGTTGATGTGTCCCGCGCCTGCGGCGTTTTCGAGCAGCGGCGGCAGGTTGCCCGTGTACCCTTTCCACTCGTGGAAGGCGACGTTGCGTCCATTGAAGGCGCCCTTGGGCAACACCGGCTTCGGAATCGCATTCGCCCGCACCGCTCGGTCTTCGCTGTTGAAGTAATAGGCGAGCACCACCGGCCTGCCCTTCAGGCTCGAGGCAAACCGATCGTCGAAGTCGAGCGTCGGGCGCAGACCGGCATAGGTGGTTTGGAAAGCGGGCTCGTCCTTCAGCGCGTCGCGCGCAAGACCGTCGAGCACATCGATCCCGGAGCTCGCGTCATGCTCGGCCCACACAACATCGAAGCCGAGCAGCGCAACAGCGTACTGCTGGAACAGCTTGTCGACCAGCTGCGCCATGACGTTGCGGCTCCAGGGCCAGCGGCCGATCTCGCCCAGGCTTTTCTCGTCGATATCGAGAATGACAATGCGCCGCTCGAGCGCCTTCGGCATCGTCATCGCGAGGCGCGCGTCGTAGACGATGTTGTCGAGCCGGGTCACGATGCCCAGCGAGTAGAACTGCAGTGCGTGCCCTACGAAAAACAACGCAATCGCAAGGCCGAGCCCGATCCTTACGATGTGCTGTTTCAGATCGGCCTTTCAGGCCTGCCGATGCGACTTCACGCCTTGAGGAAGAATTCCATCTTGACGCCGGCCAGTTCGATGACGTCGTGGTCCTTCAGCGCGTGCGGCGCCGCGCCAATCTGCTCGCCATTCACCGTCGGCCGGTTGGCGCCCTCGACATGGGTAATGAAGTAGCCCTGCGGCCGGCGCGTCAGGACCGCCACCTGCACGCCCGGCTTGCCGAGCGTGGTGAGCGGTTTGGTCAGCTCGAGCTCCTTGCCGGCGTTGCCGCCCGAGAGAAGCTGAATCGCGCCGAGCGGCTGCGCCGGTCTCGGTGGCGCGGCGGCGGCCGGTGCATGTGCGGCGGGAGCCGGTGCGGGTGCTGGTGCCGGCGCCGCGGCGGGCTTCACGGCATCTTTATCGGCGATGCCGGTCGCGGCAGCGCTCGCGGCTGCCGCCTGGACAGCCGCCTGGCGTTGCGCCACGGCGGCCTGCGCGCCGCCGCCGGCGGCTGCCGCAGCCGCCGCTTTCATCGCGGACGGGCGCAGCACCATCGTCTTCTCGAAGTCGGCTTTCTCCCCGGCCGCCGCCGGTGCCGCTTCGCCGACGAACTTGAGCTTGTACTTGCCAAGCTCGACGACGTCATTGTTCTGCAGGAAGTGCTTCTTGATCGGATTGCCGTTGACGACCGTGCCGTTGGTGCTGCCGAGGTCTTCGAGGAACGAGTCGTTGAGGATCGTCACGATGACGGCGTGCTCGCCGCTCACCGCGAGGTTGTCGATCTGGATGTCGTTATGGGGCTTACGGCCGATGGTCGTACGCTCCTTCGTCAAGGGAATCTCCTTGAGAACGAGCCCGTCCATGCTCAGTATGAGTTTCGCCATAGCTGGCCCCTAGCGGGAGGTTATTTTAACCACGCGAACACCTTGGCCATGACGCCCTTGGCGCCCGGGTACTCCCTGAGGACCCGAACCAGTATAACCGAAACGTTGTCGCGGCCTCCGTTGTCGTTGGCCATCTGCACCAGCTGCTGGGAGGCGAGCTTGAGGTTGCCGCCCAGCGCCTGAAGCGTCATGCCGATGTCCTCGTCATCGACCATGTCGCACAGGCCATCGGAGCAAAGCAGGTAGATATCGCCCGGCTTGGTCGGATACTCGTGGATCTCCGGCTCGACCGTCGGATCGATGCCGAGCGCCTTGGTCACCAGATTCTTGTGCGCCGCCTTCTTCGCCTGCTCGGGCGTGATGATGCCCGAGTCGATCTGCTCCTGCAGCAGCGAGTGATCGCGCGTCACCTGCTTGAACTTGCCATCGCGCAGCATGTAGAGCCGCGAGTCGCCAAGATGCGCAACGAGGACGCGGTTGTCGTAGAAGAGGCATACGACAAGGGTCGTTCCCATGCCGGCGTATTGCGCCTGGCTCTGCGCCGCCTGGTAGATCGAGGTGTTTGCCTTCAGCACCTGGTCACGCACCAAGCGCGCGGCGACTTCCTCGTTGTTCTTCTGGTCGACCTCGTAGGGTCGCGCATTGGCGAGCAGCTGCCGCATCTCGGTGACGATCACCGTCGTCGCCATGCCGCTCGCCACCTCGCCCGCGTTGTAGCCGCCCATGCCATCGGCCAGCACGACCAGCCCGCTCGCCGGATCGGCCGCGATCGAGTCCTCGTTATGCGAGCGCACCATCCCCGGATCGGTGCAGGTGGCGATTTCCAAAGTCTGGGTCAAATCCATTGTCGGCGATCGCGCCTATAGTTTAATGTCGACGTCAGCAGCGGGCATTGTTGCCTGCGCCGCTGCTCCGTACGCGTCGCGCAGCGCGCCGCTGAAGTGTTCGCCCGTCTGGAAGCGCTGGTCCGCCTCCTTGGCAAGGGCCCGCTCCAAGAATGCCGCCAGCCTTTCGGGCACGGCAGGATTGATGGTACGAATGTCCGGCGGGTTCTCGTTTGCAATCTTGAACATCAGCTGGGCCATCGAGTCGCCGTCGAAGGGCGGCCTGCCGCAGAGCAGCTGGTAGAGCGTCACGGCGAGCGAAAAGAGGTCCGAGCGTCCGTCGACGCGCTTGCCGGCCAGCTGCTCCGGCGACATGTAGGACGGCGTGCCGAGAACCATGCCCGTCTTCGTCTTAGAGCTCGCGGTAAGGCGTGCGATGCCAAAGTCCGTCACTTTGAGGGTGTCGGACTCCGCGTGATACATCAGATTCGCCGGCTTGACGTCCCGGTGAACGACGCCCTCGCGATGCGCGTAGCCGAGGGCTTCCGCCGCTCGGGCGACGAGCGACACGGCTTTTTCCATCGGCAACAGGTGTCCGGGCTTCGTGAACGGCGCCAGGTCGCCACCGCGGAGGAGCTCCATTGCAATGTAGCAGAAGTCGTGTTCTTCGCCGGTGTCGTAGATGGTGACGATGTTGGGATGAGACAGCCGGCCGGCCGTTTCCGCTTCGCGGAAGAAGCGCTCCTTCACCTCGGTGAGTTCGTCGGCCTCGAATTCCTGCGCCAACGCGAGCGTCTTGATGGCCACTTCCCGACCGATCTTGGGATCTTTGCCGAGGTATACCACGCCCATCGCGCCTTTCCCCAGCTCCTTCTGCACCTCGAAACGGCCGAACTTCGGTTTCTCGGCCGCGTCGAGCTGCAGCGTTCCGCCCGGATGCCCGCCCCCCCCGCCGAGGATCACGGTTTCGGAAAGCTGCTTGGCGCGCGAGATCTTGGCTGCCAGGTCCCGGAAATTCGGGTTGTAGGCATGCATGTGGCGGAAGACCGCTTCCGCCTTGTTGAACTGCCGCTTGCGCTCGAAGTCCAGGCCAAGGCTGTACAGATTTTCGAGCAGAGCCTCGGAGAGCGGGACTTGCCGGAACTTGTCCCAGGCGAGATCGAACTGTCCCTGACCCTGGTATGCAAGCCCGAGCATGCGGTTCGACTCCGCCGAAGTCTCGTCCGAGCGCAGCTTGGCGCGCTCGGTCGCGATGAACCGTTTGGATACCAGGGCCGCGTGCCCGACGAGGAGCAGCGTGGCCGGCAGCATCATCTGAAGCCACAGCCCGGCCGAAACCAGTGCCGCTTCCTCTCCAATGACCAGCAGGGCGAAGAAGGCGCCGGAGATTGCCAGCGCCAGGCCGGCCTTCAGTCGCGGGAGCAAGGCTGCGAGGTAGGCCGCGACCAGCACGATGGCGAGCCATTCCGCGGCCAAGGACCAGCTCGGCACAATGAAGAAGTGCTCCTGCAGGATGGACGATACGGCGTTCGCGAGGATCAGCACCGGCGCCATGGCGGGCGACACCGGCGTGACCGCCGTCGTGCCGACGCCGGCGGCGGTTGCGCCGATCAGGACGATCTTGTCGGCGTATTTGCTGGCCGGGATCTTGCCGCTCAGCACATCGTAGAAGGAGTCCACTTGAAACGCGGCGCGTCCCTCGCGGTCCTTGTAGAAGAAGCTGCGCATCTGCAGGGCCGGATCGGTGGCGATGCGCAGACCGCCGAGCGTAACGCCGCGGCCGAGCGTGACCTTGATGTCGGCCGGCGAAAGATTCAGGCTGCGCGCCGCGATCATCGTCGAGAGCGATGGGTAATACTCGTCGAAGTAGCGCAGCACCAGCGGCTCGGTGCGTATCGCACCGTCGACATCCGGATAGGCGTTGAGATGACCCACACCCGCTGCGGCGCTTCCCAGCGCCTCGATCGGCACCTGGACTTCGCGCGCCGCGAGCGGCAAGACGTCGGCGTCGCCTTGCGCACGGACCGCGCTTTTCTGCACGAACGCCGGCAGCGCCTTGTCGGGCTTGCCGCGCGGCTCACCGAGCGTGAATAGGATCGGCACGAGAACCTGCCCCGCGCGGGCATAGCTCTCCGCCAGTTTTCGATCCGTATTCAAGTTCTGCTCGGCTTGCTTGAGAAGCTCGAGGAAAGCGGGGTCCAGGGGGGCAGCAGGGGGCATGCCCTCTGCTGCGGGCTTTTCGGCCAATTGCATGAGCTTGACGATGTAGCCGTAGCCGGCATCGACTTGCGGCTCGCTGAAGAAAAGCGTGCTGCCGACGACCTTGGCCTTGGCCGTGGCGAGCAGGTCGGCCATGCGCGCATGAACGTCGCGCGACCACGGCCAGCGGCCGATGTTCGCGATGCTGGTGTCATCGATGGCGATAACCACAATGCGCTCGGAGGGCTTGCGCAGGCTCGCCTGCACGCCGAGGTCGTACGCCTTGTGCTCGAGGCCCGCGATGAGATCGCTCGTCGCGTTGAATAGCCCAAACAGGGCTACCACGACGACGGCGAGAAACCAGTCGGCCTTCCAGAACCCCGAGTGCACGCCGCGCCTCCCTGCGTTGTCCCGCAAAAATTCTACGCTACGGACTATAGCCGGGCGCGCAGGCACAACCCCCCTTAAAACAGCAAGCTGGCGCGCATTGTTGCAGTCGAACATGAGTCGCGTCAAATATTTACGC
>DATDCR010000390.1:0-3991 GCA_036524215.1 Burkholderiales bacterium | reverse complement strand
GAAATCGCCTTCCAGGCCGTGGCCCACGGCTTCGTGCAGCAACACGCCGGGCCAGCCCGGGCCGAGCACCACGGTCATCGTGCCGGCCGGCGCGGGCCTCGCGTCGAGGTTCACGAGCGCCTGCGAGACGGCCTGCTTCGCGTAGAGGTCGAGCATTTCGTCGGTGAAGTGCCCGTAATCGGTGCGACCGCCGCCGCCCGCGCTGCCGCTTTCGCGCCGACCGCCGGCTTCGGCGATCACCTGCACCGACAGGCGCACCAACGGGCGCACGTCCGCGGCGAGGAAGCCATCGGCGCGAGCGACGAGGACGACCTCGTACTCGCCGCCCAGGCTCGCCATCACCTGCGTGACGCGCGGGTCGAGCGCGCGACATTTGCGCTCGAGCCTCTCGAGCAGCTTCACCTTGGCTTCCGAGGGCAGCGACGCGATCGGGTCGATCGCTTGATAAAGCGGCGCCGGCAGCTGGCGTGAGCGCGCCTTCACGATGCGGGCCTGCCCGGCGGCCGCTATGGCCCGGGTGGCCTTCGCTGCGTCCTCCAGCGCGTCGAAGCTGATTTCATCGGAATAAGCGAACGCCGTCCTTTCGCCCGAGATGGCGCGCACGCCGACGCCCTGCTCGATGTTGAAGCTGCCCGACTTGACGATGCCCTCCTCCAGGCTCCAGCCTTCCGAGCGCGAGTACTGGAAGAAGAGATCGGCATAGTCCACCTTGCGGGCGGCGAGCGTGCCGAAGACGCGCTCGAGCTTGCCGCTCTCGAGCTCGAACGGCGCGAGCAGCGTGGTCTTTGCAGTTTCCAGAATCAATTCATTCTCCTGTTCGCATTCGCCGGCAGCGCCGCCTGGACTTCGCGGATCCGCGCCGGATCCAGCTCGGCCAGCACGATGCCTTCGCCTTCCGCACGCACCGCAAGAATCTCGCCCCACGGGTCGATGATCATGCTATGCCCATAAGTACGGCGGCCGCTCGCATGCACGCCGCCTTGCGCGGGCGCGATCACGTAGGCCTGGTTTTCGATCGCACGGGCCTTGAGCAGCGTTTCCCAGTGCGCCGCGCCGGTCGGCACGGTAAAAGCCGAGGGGACAAACATCGCGTCGAACGCCCCGAGCGCGCGGTACAGCTCCGGATAGCGCACATCGTAGCAAACGGAGAGGGCAAGTCTGCCGAAGGGGCTTTCCACCGCCACCGGCCGCTCGCCCGCCTCGAGCGTGCGGGATTCGTCGTAGCGCTCGTCCCCCGCGGCGAAGCGAAAGAGATGCATCTTGTCGTAGCGCGCGATACGTTGGCCGGCGTCGTCGTACACGAGGCAGGCGCTGCGGATGCGCCGCGCGTCCGCGCAGGCGATCGGCGCCGTGCCGCCGACGATCCAGACGTGCTGCTCGCGCGCGGTGCGCGCGAGGAAATCCTGGATCGGACCGGCACCCTCGCGCTCGCGCACCTTCACCTTGTCGGTCTCGTGGCGGCCGATGAGGTAGAAGTTCTCCGGCAGCGCAACGAGCTTCGCACCGCCGGCGGCCGCTGCGGCGATGAGGCGCGCGGCCGCCTCCAGGTTCGGGCCTACCTCGGGGCCCGACACCATCTGGATCGCGGCGACGCGCGTCTTCGTCAAGGATTCACCGTCTCGCTCGGCACCGGCGCGACCGCGAGCTTGGCCACTTTCGGATCGCTCCAGCTGCCCGTCACCTCGAACTCGTGCGCGAAGATCTGGCCGAGCGGATTCTTCAGCATGTGCTGCGCCAGCGCTGCCGCGACGCCCACCACCGGGTTGACGATGCCGACGACGGTCGACGCCGAGCCGCCCAGGCTCGGCACGACGCGCACCTTCAGCCGCTGCGTTTCGCGCGCGAGGTCGGCCTGGCCCGACATCGCCACCTCGGCCGCCGGCCCGCGCATGCGGAACTCGCGCAGCTCCATCACGCCGCGGTCGAGCGTCGACGCGGCATCGATGCGGTCGAAGCGGAAGCCTTTCGAAAACACGTCGCGGAAGTCGAGCGTGATGCGCCGCGGCAGCGCCTGCAGGTTCATTAGCGAGATCAGCTTGCCCAGCCCGGGCTCGATCTCGAGGAACTCGCCTTCGTCGGCGCTCAGCTTGAGCTCGCCGGAGAGGCTGGCGTAATCGAGGGCGAGCGGCTCGCCCCGCCAGCGCAGCGAGCCGCCGAGCTGCGCCTTGCCGCCGGCCACCATGCCGCGATAGCCCAGCCGGTCGAGCAGCCCGCCGGCATCGTTCGCCTCGACGGTGAATTCGAGCTCCGTGCTCGGCAGCACGCCGTCGCGCCAGCGGCCGCTTCCCTGCAGCGTGGCGGACGGATTCGCCATGGCGAGCTTTTCAATGCGCCAGTCGCTGCCCTCGGGCTGCGCCGCGAACTCGACGCGACCGAGCTCCTTGCCGCGCAGGTTGAACCGCTCGGCGATGAAATCGACAGCGGGCAGGTCGGCCGGCTTGCCGGTCGGCCCGCCGCTCGCTTCGTTGACGGTTCGCGGCAGCGAGAAGTGCAGCAAGCGGGCCGTGAGCTGCCCGTGGCCTTCCGCCCGATAGGACAACTGGCCGGCGATTTCATCCGCATCGAGCACGGCGGACCAGCCTTCGCTGTCGAGGCTGGCACGCAAGGCCAGGTTCTGCACGCGCTTGCCGCGCACGTCGAGGCGGGCGATCTTCAGCTCGACTGCGGCGGGCAGCCGCTCGCCCTCGCCCAGCTCGAGCGCACGCCAGCGATCGATGTCGATCGCCGCGAGGGAGCCGTAGACCAGCAGGCCCCGTTCCGGAAGCCGGATCGCCTGCGCGGAAGCTGGCGACAGCCACACGGCCGCGCGCTGCAGCTTCATTTCGTTGGCTTCCGTGCGCCGGTGCAATTCGGCGGCGAAGACGCGCGCCAAAGCGATCGAAATGCGATCGCGCTTTCCCGCCTCGACCGGCAAGTACTCCAGCCGCAACGGCATCGCCTCGCCGGCCGCCTTCTCGAGCGGCGCCGGCAGCGTGCTCGTGATGCCCCTTAGCGAGCTTTCCACAACGACTCGCTGCAAGCCGTCGCGCAGGCTGACGGTCGCGACGTAGGGCGTCGTTCCGCTCAGGTACTGTCGCAACGGATGGTCGAGGAGCGAGCCCAGGCCGCCGGACTGCGCCTCTCCGCGCGCCGTGATTTCGATGGCTCCCTTCGCCCGCGTGCCGCCGTTGATCGCCACCGCGCCGCCGAAGATGCGGCCGCGCAGGTCGCGCAAGCCGAAGCTCGCCTCGGTGAAGGAAACCGTGCCCGCCGCCTGCTGCAGCGGCGGCAAGGCCGGGTGGAAGCCGACCTCGTTGCCGGCGAGCTCGTAGGCGCCGGCCACTTTCGTCGCGGCGAGATCCGCCAGCGGCAGATCCAGCTTGAGCTGCAGCCGGCCCTCGCCGCTCGCGCTGATGCCCTCGATCGCGGGCCCGGCCGTCTTGCGCAGCGGCGACTCGGCGACGAATTTCAGGAATTGCGCGCTCGGGCCTTGGGCCTGGCCGTTCACCCTCAGATGGGCCGCGCGGCCGCCGATCTTGGCGATACTGGCCCGCACATCGTGCAGCCGCGCGCCGAGAACACGCCCGCTGCGGCCGGTGATTTCCATGCGATCACGGTCGAAGGCAAGCGCGGCCTCGATGTCGTGGATCGGCGGCCAGCCTTCGGCATAAGCGAGCTCGCCGTTATGCAGGTTTGCCGTGACGCTGAACTCGCCCTGCCGCGCATCGGCGAAGGGAAATTCGCGCAGGTCGCCCTTCAGGCGAAACTGGACTTCGCTCGCCTGGCCGCCGACGACGGCCCTGATCAGCCACTCGCGCGCCTTCTCGCCCATCAGCGTGCCGAGCGGCAGATAGTGCGCGAGGTGCTTGGCGTCCGCGCGATTAAAGAGCGCGGAGAGGTCGAGCTCGCCCGGACCCTCGCCCCGATAGGCGTAGCTGCCGAAGACGTTGCCGCTCAGATCCGCATTCGCGAAGTTGAGCGAAGGCACCTCGACGACCCAGGCGTCGCCCTC
>DATDCR010000389.1:0-6247 GCA_036524215.1 Burkholderiales bacterium | reverse complement strand
TCGAAGCGGAAAGGAAAAATTCCAATTGCGAGGCGTTCCGCGATCCGATGCAGGCCGCGCGCGACGCCGACCTCGTCACCACCGATGTCTGGACCTCAATGGGCTTCGAGGCCGAGAACGAGGAGCGTCGGCGCGACTTCCAGGACTGGCAGGTGGACGGCGAGATGATGAAAGCGGCGAAGAACGACGCGCTCTTCATGCACTGCCTGCCCGCCCACCGCGGCGAGGAAGTCGCCGCGGAGGTGATCGATGGACCGCAAAGCGCCGTCTGGGACGAGGCGGAAAACCGCCTCCACACGCAGAAGGCGCTGCTCGAGTTTCTCGTGCTGGGACGCGTCGCGGCCTAGGGTTTTTTTTCTCCGAGGAGCGGCAAGCCCGCTTCGCCCAGCAGGCCGGCCTCGCCGTAGACGCGCAGCTTGTCGCGCGTGTCCGCGATCTCGAGGTTGCGCATGGTGAGCTGCCCGATGCGGTCCGCCGGCGTGAAGAAAACTTCTTCGCCCTTCTCCATCGTCAAGCGCTCGGGCTTGTAGGTGAGGTTTGGGCTCGTCGTGTCGAGGATCGAATAATCGTTGCCGCGCCGAAGCTCGAGCGTCACCTCGCCCCTCACCGCCTTCGCCACCCAGCGCTGCGCCGTCTCGCGCAGCATGAGGGTCTGCGAATCGAACCACCGGCCCTGGTAGAGAAGGCGTCCGAGCCGGCGGCCGTTCATCCGGTACTGCTCGATGGTGTCCTCGTTATGGATCCCGGTGAGGAGCCGCTCGTAGGCGATATGCAGGAGCGCCATGCCGGGTGCCTCGTAGATGCCGCGGCTTTTCGCTTCGATGATGCGGTTCTCGATCTGGTCCGACATGCCGAGCCCGTGCCGCCCGCCGATCGCATTGGCTTCTTCCATCAACTTCACCGCATCGTTGAAGCGCTGGCCGTTCAGCGCCACCGGCAGGCCTTCTTCGAAGCGCACGCTCACGCGCTCGGTCTTCACGGTGACGTCGTCGCGCCAGAACGCCACGCCCATGATCGGCTTGACGATCGCCATACCCTTGTCGAGGTATTCGAGATCCTTGGCTTCGTGGGTCGCGCCGAGGATGTTCGAGTCGGTCGAGTAAGCCTTCTCCGCGCTCATCTTGTAGTCCAAGCCCGCCTTGGCGAGGTACTCGGACATCTCCCTGCGCCCCCCCAGCTCGTCGATGAAGCGCTGGTCGAGCCAGGGCTTGTAGATGCGCAGCGCCGGATTCGCCAGCAGGCCGTAGCGGTAGAAGCGCTCGATGTCGTTGCCCTTGTAGGTGCTGCCATCGCTCCAGATATCGACGCCGTCGTCGCGCATCGCGACCACCAGCATCGTCCCCGTCACGGCGCGGCCGAGCGGCGTGGTGTTGAAGTAAGTGGCGCCCGCCGTCGAGATGTGGAACGCGCCGCACTGGATGGCGGCGATGCCTTCGGCGACGAGCTGCGGCCGGCACTCGACGAGGCGCGCCTTGGCGGCGCCGTAAGCGAGCGCCTTGCGCGGTATCTCGTCGTAGTCGGACTCGTCGGGCTGGCCGAGGTTGGCGGTGTAGGCGTACGGCACCGCGCCATTGGCACGCATCCAATGCACGGCGGCGCTGGTGTCCAGGCCGCCGGAAAACGCGATGCCGATCTTCTCGCCCTTGGGGAGCGTGCCCAGTATCGTGGCCAAGTTCTTCTCCGGAAAGGTGAATGATAAGGGCTAGAATGCCGGCCCGTGCGGATCGCTCTTGCTCTCCTGGCGGT
Source organism: Burkholderiales bacterium (assembly GCA_036524215.1). Lineage (GTDB taxonomy): Bacteria > Pseudomonadota > Gammaproteobacteria > Burkholderiales > SG8-39 > SCGC-AG-212-J23. The sequence continues at coordinate 4,501 of DATDCR010000389.1, read as the reverse complement.
GCTCATCGCAGGCGCTGCGATCGCGGCGCCGTTCGCAGTGCAGGTCGGCGAAGCGCGGCTTGCGCTCGACGCGCCGCCCGGATTCTCCGACGTGCAGGCAACCGGCTCGCCGCGCCTGCTCGAGCTCGCCGAGGCGCTGACCTCGCCCTCGAACAAGATCCTGGTCTTCGCGCTCGAGGACGGCGACGTGCGCCGCTTCTCGCTGGGCGATTCGCTGGATCTGCGCCGCTACGTCATCGTCGTCACGCCGAAGGCGCTCGAGCGCGAGCGCGTCTCGCCCGCGGCGTTCGCTGCCTTCGTGTCGGAATCGCTGCGCGAGCTCGGTGCGCCTGCCGGCGGCGCGGACGTGCGGCGCACGCTGGACGCTCAGCCGCGCGGCCGTCCCGCGCTCCTGAGCGAACTGCGCAAGGACGGCCAGGTCGTGTCCGTGCTGCAGGGCGCGCGGCTGGCGGATCCGCCGGGGAGCAGGCAGCCGCCCCCGCGATACGTGCTCTCGACCACCAGCTTGATGCTTGTGCGCGGCAAGGCGCTCAACCTCGCGCTTTACAGCATTTATGACCAGGACTCGGATGTCGACTGGATCCGCGCCACCACGGCGCGCTGGCTCGAGGATCTGCAGCGACTGAATAACCGCTAGGACCGCCGCCCATGCCTTCTTTCGATATCGTCTCGCAGGTCAACCAGCAGGAAGTGAAGAACGCGGTCGAGCAGACGAACAAGGAGATCACGAACCGCTTCGACTTCAAGGGCTCGGATGCGCGGGTCGAGCAGGCCGAGAACCTCCTCACCGTCTACGCCGACGACGAGTTCAAGCTCGGCCAGGTGACCGACGTGCTGCGCGCGCGCCTCGCCAAGCGCAACGTCGACGTGCGCTGCCTCGAGCCGGGCGCGATCGAGAAGATCTCCGGCGACAAGGTGAAGCGGCCGGTCACGGTGAAGGTCGGCATTGCGCAAGAGAAGGCGAAGCAGATCCAGAAGCTCGTCAAGGACGCCAAGCTCAAGGTCGCCGCCTCCATTCAGGGCGACGCCGTGCGCGTTTCAGGCGGAAAGAAGGACGACCTTCAGGCGGCGATCCAGCTCGTCAGGCAGTCGGTCACCGACGTGCCGCTGCAGTTCATCAATTTCCGCGACTAATCCCCTCGGTCCAGCGGTCGTAGATGCGGTTCGCCACCTCGCTCAGGCGGGCGAGGCGTTCTTCCATGTTGCTTCGGATCTCGCTCGCCGGCTGCACGCCCGGGCTCGTTGCGCTGTCGGCCATCTCCTGAGCGCCGCTCACGAGCCAGCTCTCGATCAGCTCGCGCGTCATCTCCACGTGGCACTGCATGCCGAAGTGCCTGCCGAGCGCGAAGCCCTGGTTCGCGCAATGCGCGTTGTGCATGACGCGCGTCGCGCCGGGGGGAATGCTGAAGGTCTCGCCATGCCAGTGAAACGACTCGAACGCCGGGACATCGCCGAGCCAGGCGCGCGCCACGCCGTTGTCCTCGACGCGGACCTCGCCCCAGCCGATCTCCTTTACCGCATTGGCTCGAACCGAGCCGCCGAGCGCCTTGGACATGAGCTGGCCGCCCAGGCAGTGGCCGAGAAGCGGTACATCGCTGCGCACCGCGGCGCGGATCAGCTCGACGGCCGGCTGGATCCACGGCAGCGGATCGTTCACGCTCATCGGCCCGCCCATGAAGACCAGCCCGGAGTAGCGCCGCGCATCGCGCGGCACAGCATCGCCGGAATCGACGGGCACGAGCTCCCACGGAATGGAGCGCCGCTGAAGGTAGGTGGCAAAATACCCTGGCCCTTCGGTCGAGGACATCCTGAAAATAGCGACCGGCTTCATGCGACGTCATTTTATTTTGCTTTTGCTCGCCCTCGCGCCCGGCCTTGCGCTCGGCGCCGAGGTCGCGCTCATCGGTGTGATCGGCGACAAGGCGGCCGTGCTGGCGCTCGACGGCGGCGAGCCGAAGACCGTCAAGCTCGGGCAGCGCTGGCGCGGCATCACCGTGCTGTCGGTCGAGAAGGACCGCGCCCTGATCGAAATCGAAGGCACGAAGCGCCTCCTGCACATCGGCCAGCACTATCGCGGCGCCGCGCCGGCTTCGAGCCGCGAGAGCGTTACGCTCGCTGCCGGCGTGCAGGGCCAGTTCGTCGCCGAAGGCGCGATCAACGGCGTGCCGGTGCGCCTGATGGTGGACACCGGCGCCAGCGTGGTTGCGCTTTCGCCCAGTCAGGCCAAGCGCCTCGGCATCGATTACGGCAGCGGGCAGCCGGTGAGCCTGCGCACGGCGAACGGCACGGCGGTCGGGCACCTGGTGAGGCTCGATCGCGTGCGGGTGGGAACGATCGAATTGACCGGCATCGAGGCGGTCGTGGGCCAGCAGGAGATGGAGGTCGCCCTGCTCGGCATGAGCTTCCTGAATCGCCTCGAGATGAGGCGCGAGGGCGAGCGCCTGACCCTTATCCGCCGCTTTTAGCGCCGGGAACCAAAGGCACGAAGCGCACCGGCAGCACGTCGCGCTCGTCGTAGCCGCCGTCCGCTCGCTTGGTGATCAGCTTCAGATACTGGACGAAGCCGTCGCCGCCGACCGGGATCACCATGCGGCCGCCCGGCTTGAGCTGCGCCAGCAATGCGGCCGGTATTTTCGGCGCCGCCGCGGTGACCACGATGCCGTCGAACGGCGCCTTTTCCGGCCAGCCGGCGTAGCCGTCGCCGATCCGCACTTCGATGTTGCGATATCCCATTTCCGAGAGCCGCTGGGCCGCTGCGCGGCCGAGCGGCTCGATGATCTCGATCGAGTAAACATGCTTGACGATCTCGGCGAGGACCGCGGCCTGGTATCCCGAGCCCGTGCCGACATCGAGCACGACATGGTCCGGCCTGGGCTGCAGCAGGTCGGTGGACAGGGCGACGATGTACGGCTGCGAGATGGTCTGCCCGCTGCCGATCGGCAGCGGCCGGTTGGCGTACGCGGCGAAGCGCTGCTCCTGCGGTACCAGGCGATGACGCTCGACTTTGCCGAGCGCGCCGCGCACGCCGGGCGACATGGCAGCAAGGCCGGTTTCCGCACGCGTCTCGGCGTACATGGCGTCCACCTCGGCCACCATGCGGCTTCTCAGTCCGGCAAAGTCCTGCGCTTCGGATGCACTCATGGCGAGAAGCGCGCCGAGGAGCGCTACGGCGTTCGTTTGTCCCGCTCGATCAGCGCGTAGGCGCTGTGGTTGTGGATCGACTCGAAGTTCTCCGACTCGACCACGTAGGCCTGGATGCGCTCGTCGAGGTTGAGCAGCGCCGCGACATCGCGCACCAGGTCCTCGACGAACTTCGGGTTGTCGTAGGCGCGCTCGGTGACGTGCTTCTCGTCGGGGCGCTTGAGCAGGCCGTAGAGCTCGCTCGACGCCTGCTTCTCGATGAGATCGACGATCTCCTCGATCCACACGAAGTCGTTCGTGCGCGCCGTCACGGTCACATGCGAGCGCTGGTTATGCGCGCCGCGCTCGGAGATCTTCTTCGAGCACGGGCAGAGGCTCGTCACCGGCACGAGCACCTTCATCGTGAAGGTCTGCCGGCCCTTGAGGATCTGGCCGGTGAAGGTCACCTCGTAGTCCATCAGGCTCCTCACGCCCGAGACCGGCGCCTTCTTCTCGATGAAGTACGGGAACACCATCTCGATGCGCCCTTCCTCGGCCTCGAGCTTCTCGACCATCTCGCGCAGCATGACCTGGAAACTGTCCACGGTGATCTCGCGCTCGCGTGCCTCGAGGATCTCGACGAAGCGCGACATGTGCGTGCCCTTGAAATGGTGCGGCAGGCCGACGTACATGTTGAACGTGGCGATGGTGTGCTGGATCTCGCCCGAGCGTTCCTGGATGCGCACCGGATGGCGGATCGCCTTGATGCCCACCTGGTCGATGGCGAGCTTTCTCGAATCGGGCGTCGCCTGGACGTCCGGAATGTTGTGCAGATCGCGGGCCTTCATCACCGTGATTCTATCATCCCGACTAAATTAGTCGGACATTGCGCGCTCGATCGAGCGGCGGATGCCCTCGCCATCGAGGCCGACCGAGGCGAGCAGCCGCGCGGGGTCGCCATGGTCGACAAAACGGTCGGGAAGCCCGAGCAACAGCACCCGTTTGTCGAGCTTCAGAGCCGCCAAGGCTTCACATACCGCGCTCCCGGCGCCGCCCATCACCTGATGCTCTTCTACCGTAACGATTAGATGGTGGCTGCTGGCCATCTGTTTCACGAGCTCGATGTCGAGCGGCTTCACGAAGCGCATGTTCACCACGGTCGCATCGAGCGCCTCGCCCGCCTCGAGCGCCGGCTTCAGCATCGCGCCGAAAGCGAGGATCGCCACGTTCTTCCCGCTGCGGCGGATTTCCCCCTTCCCGACCTCCAGGCTTTTCAGCTCCTTCGACGCTTCGCCCGGCGCCGCGCCGCGCGGATAACGCACCGCCGCCGGCGAGCCGAGTTGCAGGCCCGTGGTCAGCATCTGGCGGCATTCCTCGGCGT
>DATDCR010000388.1:0-7510 GCA_036524215.1 Burkholderiales bacterium | reverse complement strand
ACTTCGCTGCCTTGCGGCTTCGGCGTTTCGGACACCACCTTCTGCAGCGGCCTGCCGTGCTCGATGATCTGGTAGCTGATCATGCCTTTGCGGCCTCATTGAGCGCCTGATCGATGTCCCACAGGATGTCGTCGAGGCTTTCTATGCCGACCGACATGCGCACCATGTCGGGCGTGACGCCGGCTTTGGCGAGGTCGGCCTCTTCCATCTGCCGGTGCGTGGTGGACGCGGGGTGGATGACGAGGGTCTTCGCATCGCCGATGTTGGCGAGGTGGCTCATGAACTGGGCGGCCTCGATGAAGCGCTCGCCGGCCTTCGGGCCGCCCTTGACGCCGAAGTTGAGCAACCCCGAAGCGCCATGCGGCAGGTATTTCGCCGCCAGCGCGTGGTACTTGCTGCCCGGCAGGCCGGGATAGTTGACCCACGCCACGCGTGGATGATCCTTGAGGAACTTCGCCACCGCGAGGGCGTTCGAGCAGTGGCGATCCATGCGCACGTGCAGCGATTCGAGTCCCTGCAGCAGAAGCCACGCATTCATCGGCGACAGGGCCGGTCCGAAGGTGCGCATGATCTCCATGCGGGCCTTCATGGTGTAGCCGAAGTCGCCGAAGGTCTCGTGGAAGATGACGCCGTGATAGCCGGGCGAGGGCGAAGTGAACTCGGGGAACTTGCCGTTGCCCCAGTCGAACTTGCCGGACTCGACGATCACGCCGCCCATTGTCGTGCCGTGGCCGCCGATGTACTTGGTTGCCGAATGCACCACGATGTCGGCCCCCCATTCGAACGGCCGGCAGAGATAAGGCGACGGAACGGTGTTGTCCACCACCAGCGGCACCTCGGCCTCGTGCGCGATCTTGGCCAGCGCCTCGATGTCGACGATGTTGATGAGCGGGTTGCCGAGCGTCTCGGCGTAGAGGAGCTTGGTGTTCTTCTGGATGGCACGCCGGAAATTTTCCGGCTCATCGGGCGACACGAACGTCGTTTCGACACCGAGCTTGCGCAAATTGACGCTGAGCAGCGTGTGCGTGCCGCCGTACAAGGTCGACGCGGAGACGATGTGGTCGCCCGCCTTGCACAAGGTCAGGATGGCGGTGGCCTCGGCGGCCTGCCCGGTGCTGGTGGCGAGCGCGGCGCGGCCGCCCTCGAGCGCCGCCATGCGCTCCTCGAAGACGGCGACGGTCGGATTGGAGATGCGCGAATAGACGTTGCCGAAGGTTTGCAGGTTGAAGAGGCTCGCCGCGTGCTCGGCGGAATCGAAGACGAACGAGGTCGTCTGGTAGATCGGCGCTGCGCGCGCGCCGGTCGCCGGGTCGGGAATCTGCCCGGCATGCAGGCACAGGGTTTCGAAACCGAATTTGCGATCCGCCATGGGGTCCGAGCTTACCTCGGCGCGCGGGCCGCGGCGGCTACTGCGAGGGCTTGTTCGGGCTTTCGGACACCGGCTTTTCCTGCTGCACGGTCGTCGCGCGCCGGTACTCCGACGGCGGCACGCCGACCTGGTTCAGGAAGAAGCGGGTGAAATTGCTCTGTGCCGAGAAGCCGAGCTCCGCGGCCACTTCGGCGATCTTGCCGCGGCCGTAGGACAGCCTCGAGATCGCGGTCTCGACGCACAGCATGTCGAGGTAGGTGCGCGGCGAGAATCCGGTGCAGAGCTGGAACAGGTCATAGAAGCGCGAGCGCGACAGGCCGACCTGGCTCGCGAGCTCGTCCATGTTCAGCTCCTTGTTCGGCCGCGCGCGCAACAGGGCGATGGCGCGACGGATGCGGCCGTCCTCGAAACGCGAGCCGCGCCACAGCGGCGAAGCGCCGCGACGGCGGGCGAGGTAGGTCTCGACGATCGACAGCAGCAGCTCCTGCAGCATGAATTCCAGCCGCTCCGGCGAAAGGAAACGGTCGTTCAGCACCTCGACCGAAAGCGCATCGGCAAGCTGGCGGATGCGCGGCGTGACCGTCTCCACGGGCTGTGAAAACGGCCGCTGGTCGTTTTCTTCCAGTACGGCCGGGAAGCCGGAACGCAGCCAATCGCGCGCCGCATGAAGAGCGATGACACGCGTCGGTCCGGGCGTGACGTGGGCTTCGCCGGGATTCAGGAACAGCAGCCCGTCGTAGCGCTGCTGGAGAACGATCGTGGGGTCAGCCTGTGCTTCGACGCGGTCCCCGGCGGCGAGCTCTTCGAGCACCAGCCGACCGAACCTCCCCTCGCACAGCCTGAGCATCCTCCCCATGGGAGAAGAATACCTCAGTCGAGGCTCAGTAGGCGAGCCACCGGGGTCGTTTTGCCGAGATGATGTGTGTATTCACACCGACCCAGTTCAGGCCGCCAAAAAGGCGCCCATGCTCGATCTTCACGCACCGGTCCATGACGGTTTCCAGCCCTGCGGCCCGCGCCTTGGCGGCGGCGGCGTCATTTCGCACCCCGAGCTGCTGCCAGAGCACCCTGGCGCCGATGGCGATGGCGTCCTCCGCGATCGGCATGACGTCCGCGGTCTTGCGAAACACATCCACGAGGTCGATGCGCTCGGGGATTTCCCGTAGGGACCGGTAGCACTTTTCCCCGAGGATCTCAGGATATTTCGGATTCACCGGGATCACGCGGTAGCCATGCTCCTGCATGTATTTCGCCGCGAAGTAGCTCGGCCGGAACCAGTCGGCGGAGAGCCCGACGACGGCGATGACGCGACTGTCGTGCAGGATGCGCCGCAGCGTGTTGATGTCGTCCATGGCGCGAATACTATAATCGACGCGCCCTTTCCTCTGTTGAAATCCCATGGCGGTGCATCCGCAGGTCGCAGCACTTCTCGAGCGCGTCGCGCGCTCGCCGCTGCCGCCGTACCACACGGTCTCGCCCTTCGTCGCGCGACGCATTTACCGCGATACGCGAGCGGTGCTCGCGCCGCAGGCGCCGGAGGTGGCGCAGGTGCAGCTCGTCGCGATGCAGAGCTACGCCATGCGCGTCTACCGCCCGCTGGCCGGAGAAACGCTGCCCGCGCTCCTCTACTTTCACGGCGGCGGATGGACGATCGGCGACGTCGATACCCACGACGTCCTGTGCCGCCAGCTTGCCCTTGGCGCGCGCTGCGCGGTCTTTTCCGTCGACTACCGGCTCGCGCCCGAACACCCTTTTCCGGCAGCCGTCGATGACTGCTGGGCCGCCACCCGCTATGTCGCGGAGAATGCGGACAAGCTGAAAATCAGTCGCATCGCCGTCGGCGGCGACAGCGCGGGCGGGAATCTTGCCGCCAGCATCGCGCTGCTTGCCCGCGACGCGGGCGGTCCGAGGCTCGCCTTCCAGCTTCTCGTTTACCCGGCCACCGACCAGCGCTGCGCGAGCGCGTCGCACCAGCGCAACGCCCAGGGCTACCTCCTGACCCGCGACGCCATCGAGTACTTCCGGCGCGCGTACCTGCCGAATCCGAGCGACTGGCTCGATTGGCGCGCCTCGCCGCTTCTCGCGAAAAGCCACGCCAATCTGCCGCCCGCCCTGGTGGTCACGGCCGGCTACGATCCTCTGCTGGATGAAGGTCGTGCCTACGCCGAACGCCTCAAGTCAGCCGGCGTCGAGGTGACGTATCGCGAGTTCGCGGACATGGTCCATGGCTTCGCGCTTTTCGGCGGCGTGGTCGACACGGCGAACAGCGCCGTCGCGGAATTCTGCGCGGCATTGCGCCGTGCTTTCGAAAAGGTCCCGTCATGAAAACCGATCTGAAGACACGCCACGGGGGTCGCATCGTCGCCGATGCGCTGGCGGCGCAGGGCGTGAAGATGGCTTTCGGTGTGCCCGGCGAAAGCTACCTGCCGGTGCTCGATGGCCTGCACGATCGGCGCGATGAGATCGCCTTCATCGTCTGCCGCCAGGAAGGCGGCGCGTCGTACATGGCGGAGGCGTACGGCAAACTCACCGGCGAGGCGGGCGTGCTCTTCGTGACGCGCGGACCGGGGGCGACGAACGGCGCGATCGGCGTGCACACCGGGTTCCAGGATTCGACGCCGATGGTGGTCTTCATCGGCCAGGTGCCGAACGAATTCGCCGAGCGCGAGGCGTTCCAGGAAATCGACTATCGCCGCATGTACGGGCAGATGGCGAAATGGGTGGCGCAGATCGATCGCGTGGAGCGCATTCCGGAGTACGTGAGCCATGCGTTCCATACCGCCTGTGCCGGCCGCCCGGGCCCCGTGGTTCTTGCGCTTCCCGAAGACACGCTATTCGCCGAGGCGGCGGTGGCCGACGCGCCGAAGCACCATACGGTGCGTCCCGCGCCGGCGCCCGAGCAGATGGAAGAGCTGCGCAGGATTCTCGACGCCGCCGAGCGGCCGTTCGTCCTGCTCGGCGGCGGCGGATGGGATGGCGATGCTTGCGTGCGGCTGCAGCGCTGGATCGAGAAGAACGGCCTGGCCGCGGGCACCTCGTTTCGCTGCCAGGACCTGTTCGACAACCGCAGCGAGCATTACGCCGGCGATGTGGGCATCGGCATCAATCCGAAGTTGGCCGAGCGCATCAGGACGGCTGACGTTCTTCTGGTGATCGGGGCACGCCTGGGCGAGATGACGACCAGCGCTTACAGCCTGCTCGCGTCACCCGTGCCGCAGCAGACGCTCATCCATGTGCATGCCGGTGCCGAAGAGCTCGGCCGCGTGTACCGCCCGGCGCTCGCGATCAACGCCGGCTACCCGCAATTCGTGCGGGCGGCGGAAAAGCTTTCGTTCGAAAAGCCCGCCTGGCGGGCCGACGTGCGTGCGCTACGGGCAAATTACGTCGAATGGACGGCGCCGCGGCCGATGCCCGGCGAGCTGCAGTACGGCGAGGTGATCCGGTGGCTCTCGGATCGGCTGCCGCAAGACACGATCATCGCGGGCGGCGCCGGCAACTTCGCGGGCTGGTTGCATCGCCACTTCCGCTATAAAGGCTTCCGCACGCAGCTCGGTCCGACGAACGGCTCGATGGGCTACGGTTTTCCGGCCGCCATCGCGGCAAAGCTTGCGCAACCCAAGCGCCCCGTAGTCGCCTTGTGCGGCGACGGCGATTTCCTCATGAACGGCCAGGAGCTCGCCACCGCGGTCCAGTACGGCGCGCACTTCGTCGCGCTGGTGGTAAACAACGGTCAGTACGGCACGATCCGCATGCACCAGGAGCGCGAGTACCCCGGTCGCGTCTATGGCACGGCCCTGAAGAACCCCGACTTTGCCGCCTACGCGCGCGCCTTTGGCGCGCACGGCGAGACGGTGGCGCGCACCGCGGACTTCGCGCCGGCGTTCGAGCGCGCGTGGGCGGCGGACAAGCCGGCGCTGATCGAGCTGAAGATCGACCCCGATGCGATCACGCCGGCGACCACGTTGAGCGCGATCCGCGAAAAGGCGCGAAAGCTCAGCTCACGTTAAGGCGATGAACTCCGGGTCGTCCTGGTGCGCCCGCTCGAAGCGCAGGAAGTCGTAATACCCGCAGTGCTTGCTGTCCGGGTAAGCACGGCACACGGACGGACGCGACTCGTAAACCGTGCAGCGGCGCTTCTTCTGGTCGAGGAACATGCACACGCTCGAAAAGACCGTGTCCTTCTTGTGCCTTAGCAGGCGCACTTTCTCTTTCGAGTCGTACTTGGTGAAGCGCTCCTCCGCGTCCTTGTACGAGAGCTGGAAGCGCTTGCCGAGCCGCTCGATGTCGCGCGGCGTCACTTCGATCTCGGGGTAGCTGCAGCAGTAGGCGGGGCATTTCTCGCACGAGTATCGCACCCGGATTTCGGCCGTGTGGGTGCGTACCGGGAGGGGAAACGGCTTGCCGTTCTTCATTTCTTGATTCGGTTCAGGCGAGAAGCGGCGAATTGTACGCGAGCAGCATGGCGCCACTGACGGTTTCTCATGTAGGACAAACAGCGACGCCTGACCCTTTTCGCTGGCCGCTTCGTTTAACGCTGCAGGCGCGCCATCGGGGCGAGCCAGTCGAGAAAAGGGAACAACATGAAGGCGCGAATCGTGATGGCAGGAATCGCCTTGCTGCTCGCTGGAAACGCGGCGGCGCACGGCGGATTGGCAGACGTGTCGGTTTTCGATCGCACCGAGGGCCGGCGTCTTGCCGTGCACTGGCACGAGGGCAAGGCCTACGTGGTTGGCAAGCCGGGCAACGAGTACCAGGTGACGGTGCGCAATCGCTTGCGCGACGAGGTGCTGGCCGTCGTGTCCGTCGATGGCGTCAACGTCATCAGCGGGCAGAGCGCCGATCCGGCGCAGACCGGGTACGTGCTCTCGCCGCTGCGGTCGTACGACATCCAGGGTTGGCGCAAGAGCAGCGCCGAGACGGCTGCGTTCTACTTCACTGCGCTTGCCGATGCGTACGCCGCCCGCACGGGACGACCCGACAACGTCGGCGTCATCGGCGTGGCGCTGTTTCGCAAGAAACAGCCGCCGCAGGCCATCGCGCCGGACGTCAGCCGCGCGCCGGCGGCACAGGCGAGGCGCGAAGCGGCGGGCGACGCCGCGTCCCATGCGGCAGAGCCGCAGGCCCGGCTCGGCACCGGCCATGGGCGCCGGGAAACGTCATACGTGCAGTACGTGAACTTCGAGCGGGCATCGACGACCCCCGCCGAGACGATCGCGCTGTACTACGACAGCCACCGCAATCTGGTTGCGCGTGGCGTGATCCGCGATGCGGTGCCGGTCGCGCCTTTGCCGCAGCCCTTTCCGGGTGCCTTGCCCGGCTTCGTTGCGGACCCACAGGGATAAACTCGCCATGCATGACAGAGGTTCCGGACGAAGAGCTCATGCTCGCCTACCGGGGCGGCGACGCCGGGGCCTTCGAGACGCTTTACGCGCGCCACCGCGCGCGCCTCTATCGTTTCGTCCTGCGCAGCGTGAAGAGCCGCGCGGTCGGCGAGGAGCTGTTTCAGGAGATCTGGATGCGCGTCATCGAGGCGCGGCAGCGCTACACACCGCAGTCACGCTTCACCACCTGGCTCTACACGATCGCGCACCACCGTCTCGTCGATCACTGGCGAAAGCGCGGGCTCACGCTGGTGGCGCTCGATGGCGACGAGCTGCCGGGTCAGAGCCCCGACCCCGCGCAGCAGGCCCAGGCGCGCGAGGACCTCGGTCGCTTCGCCCTCGCGCTCGAGGCGCTGCCTCCGCTGCAGCGCGAGGCATTCCTTCTGCACGAGGAAGGCGGGCTCAGCGTCGCCGAGATCGCGCGAGCGACGGCGAGCGACGAAGAAGCGGCGAAGAGCCGCCTGCGCTACGCGATGGCTAAGCTGAGATCGGCGGTCAGCGATGGCTGACGAGCGCGACGCGAAACTGTCGCAGCACTATCGCAGCCTCGAGCCGCTCGAGCCTCCGGCCGGGTTGGATGGGACCATTCTCTCCGCCGCGCGTGACGCGGCCGACAAGCGCCGCGGCCGGCGCTGGCCTTACGCGGTGGGCGTGGCCGCGGTGCTCGTTCTCGCTGTCGCGTTGACCCTCCAGCTCGAGCGCCGGCAGCCGGAACCGGAGGGCGCGCAGGTTTCCCGCGGACCGGTCGTGCCTGCGCCGG
>DATDCR010000387.1:0-1585 GCA_036524215.1 Burkholderiales bacterium | reverse complement strand
AGGCCGGCTGCCCGGCGATCGCCGATCCCGGCGCGCTCCTCGTCGACGCCGCGCACCGTGAAGGCTTCAAGGTCGTGCCGCTCATCGGCCCTTCGTCGATCACGCTCGCGCTGATGGCCTCGGGGCTCGAAGGCCAGCGCTTCGCGTTCTGCGGCTACCTGCCGCGTGAAAGCCCGCAGCGCGAAAAGCGCATCCGCGAGCTCGAGCAGCGCTCGCGCAAGGAAAGCGAAACGGAGATCTTCATCGAGACGCCTTACCGCAACGAGGCGCTCTTCGGCGCGCTGCTCGCCACCTGCGCGCCGACGACGCGCCTTTGCGTCGCCGCGGACCTGACGCTCTCGTCCGAATCGATCAGGACACGCACCATCGGCGAATGGCGCCGCGCGCCGGTTTCGATCGGCAAGCGGCCTGCGGTATTTCTGCTACTGGACGACCTGGTCCGCCCTGATCAGCACGGCCGGCGGGATCGTCAGCCCTAGGGACTTCGCCGTCTTCAGGTTGATCACGAAGTAAAAGCGCGTGGGCTGCTCCATGGCGAGCTGGCCCGGCTTGGCGCCCTTCAAGATGCGATCGATGTAATACGCAGCGCGCCGCAGGCTGTCGTCGAGGCTCGGCCCATAGGACATGAGGCCTCCGTCCTGCACGTACGAGCCGAACTCGTACATCGCTGGAATGCGCTCGGCTGCGGCGAACTCGATCACGCGCTGCCGGTTCAGCGAGGTGAGCGCGTCGGTCACGAGGAAGATCGCCTGCGGCCGCTCGCGCTTGATGGCCGCAAATGCGCTTTCGAAATCGTCCGGCTCGCGAACGCCGAGCGCCATGACCGTCACGCCGAGCGCGCGGGCCGCGGAATCGATTTTCCGATAGCGCAGCGTCATCCCCGCGTCTTCCTGATTCCAAAGGACGGCGAGCCGCGACGCATTGGGCACCGCTTCCTTCAACAGCTGCAAACGCTTCGCGCTGAGTTCGGCTTCCCCTTCGCTGATGCCGGTCAGGTTTCCATTCGGCCGCGACAGGCTAGCGACAAGGCCGCTCTCGACGGCGTCGCCTACCGCAGCGGCCACGATCGGCACGGCCGCGGTCGCATGCTTGGCCGCGTTCGCGGCAAGCCAGCCGGTGCTCACAATCACGTCGACGTGGCGCTCCACCAGCTCGGCGGCGAGACGCGGCAGTCGATCGAATTGCGCTTCGGCCCATCTTCCCTCGTACGCGACGTTCTTGCCTTCGATGAAGCCGAGCTGCGCGAGCGCTTGACGCAGCGCCGCGGGCGGAAGCCCATTGGCTGGCCGGGCCGAGCCGGCCAGGAAACCCACCGTCCAGGTCTTGCCCTGACCCAGAGCGCCGGTCAGCCGAAAGCCGAATAGGCCGCCAACGACAGCCAGCAAGACGCGCCGACGCAAGACCATGTCCTCCTCCTAGGAGGTACGGCGGACTATACGCCTAGCGGAATGACCCGAAGGCGCGCAGCGTGTATTCGGCGAGCGAGCTCGCCATCGAGGCACCGAAGCGCTTCGCCACCTTCTCGGCGAAGCCTTCCTTCTGCGAGTAGTCGACGATGTCCTCGGCCTTGACCACGTCGCGCGCC
>DATDCR010000386.1:0-12472 GCA_036524215.1 Burkholderiales bacterium | reverse complement strand
TCGGCGAGCCCGCCATGGAAGTCGACGACTTCCTCGATGACCGGATCGAAATACAGGGCGTTTACCGTGAAGTCGCGCCGCCGCGCATCCTCCGCCTGGGTGCCGAAGACGTTGTCGCGCAGCACGCGTCCGTGCTCGTCCTTCTCCGCGGTGTCGGGGTCCGCGGCGCGGAACGTGGAGACCTCGACCGTCTCGGGGCCGATCATCACGTGCACGAGGCGAAAGCGCCGTCCGATGATGAGCGCCCGGCGGAAGAGCGGCTTGATCTGCTCGGGTCTCGCGTCCGTGGCGACATCGAAATCCTTCGGCACGATGCCAAGGAGCAGGTCGCGTACTGCGCCGCCGACGACATAGGAGGAGAAGCCGGCTTCGCGAAGCACGGTGCAAACCCTGGCCGCGGCCGGGCTGATGGCATCGCGCGACAGGCCGTGCTTTTCGCGCGGCACTCGCACGATGTGGTCCGGGGAAAGGCCGAAAACGCGCCGGATGAAGCGCTTGATCATTCGCGGCCGGCAATTCTACCGGCGCAGGGACATTACCGCCCATCCGCGCCGGGCCGCCTCGGCCCCGAGCGCCTCGTCAGGGTCGACGGCGACCGGGCGCGTCACCCGCTCGAGCAGCGGCAGGTCGTTGTGCGAATCGCTATAGAACACGCTTTCCGCGAAGTCGGGAAGGCGGTGCCCTGCGTCGGCGAGCCAATTCTCCAGGCGCAGGATCTTTCCCTCCCGAAAGCACGGCGTGCCGGCCACGCGGCCGGTGAAACGGCCGTCGCGCTGTTCAGGCTCGGTGGCGATGAGGTGGGGCACCCCGAACTCGCGCGCGATGGGGGCGGTGACGAAACTGTTGGTGGCGGTGATGACCGCGCACAAGTCGCCGGCGTCACGGTGACGCGCGACCAGGTCCCGTGCCGCCGGCGTGATCATCGGTTGGATGCGAAGCCGCATGAATTCGCCATGCCAGCGCTCGAGGTCTGCCGCCGCGTGCTCGGCGAGCGGCCGCAAGGCAAAGCCGAGATATTCGTGGATGTCGAGCGTGCCGGCGACGTATTGCTCGTAGTAGACGCGGTTCTGTGCCTCATAGGCGTCGCGGTCCAGGACGCCGTGGTCAACGAGGAACTGGCCCCACTCGTAGTCGCTGTCGCCGGTGAGGAGCGTGTTGTCTAGGTCGAACAAGGCGAGGCGCATGCGCGCCCGCGAGTTTAACCGCGCCGCAACCCGGGGACCGGATCAGAACCGGCGCTGCACGCCGATGCGGAAGTCTTGCAGACGGAACAGGCCGCTCGCGTCGCGGGACAGCGATTCCGCGCTCACCGACCAGCTGGGCGACACCCAGTAGCGGCCGAAAACGGACGATCCTTCCATGCGCGGGCTCGGCGTGAAACCATAAGCATCGCGCCATTGGTATGCCGCGAAACCGAAGCGATCGTATTCAGGCGCGAGCCAGCCGCGCGCGAAGGAGGGATCGAGTCCCGGCTCGCCGCGCTCCGGAAGGCGCAAGCCCGATTGACCGAATGCCGGCAGCGCGGCAACCATCGCGGCGACGAATGCGAAAGTGCGAACCGGGCTCATGCGGGCAATCTACTTAGCGCTTTATGGACTGTCCACCTGGAAATTTTTCCGCTAACGCTTCGCGAACGAGCGGCAAAGTGAGCGCTCTTTTGCGAATAAGCGAATAGCGATCAAGCACTTCCATGACAGCCTGTAGATTGGCCATGTCGCGCGGCAGGCGCGTCAGCAGGTAAGCGACGATGTCGTCAGAAAGCTGCAGACCGCGCTGCTTTGCGACTTTTTTCAGGTGTTGCGTCTTGTCGGCGTCCGAAAGCGGCTGCAACTGGTAGACGAGTCCCCAGGCGAGCCTTGTCTTCAGATCCTCGCGTAGCGCGAGCTGCGCGGGCGGCCGGTTGCCGCTGACCAGCACCGCGGGTCCGCCGTCGCGCGCTTCGTTGATCGCGACGAAGAGCGCCTGCTGCCGCGCCTCATCGACTTTCTCGACATCGTCGACGACGACAAGGCTCGGATTGGCGCGCGCCGCGGCGCGCAAGAGATGCGTGCGGCCGGACCCGGATCCGCTCCATAGGTAAAGAATGCGCTCGCCGAGCCGCCCGCTCGCCAGCGCGCGCACCGCCGCCAGCGCCTCGGCATTCGGTCCGGCGACGAAGTTGTCGAAGTCCGGCTCTGCCGGCGGCGAGATCTCGAGCGGCAGCTGTTCCATCAGTCCCCGCCGTAGAGAGCGGCATGCGTCGAGTAGAATTGCCGGACTCTAGCATGTCGAACGGGCTTTCCTACCGCGACGCGGGCGTCGACATCGACGCCGGAGACGCGCTCGTCGAGGCGATCAAGCCTCATGCACGCAAGACCATGCGGCCCGAAGTTCTCGCCGGCATCGGCGGCTTCGGCGCGCTGTGCGAGATCCCAAAGAAGTACCGCGTGCCGGTGCTCGTGTCCGGCACCGATGGTGTCGGTACAAAGCTGAAGCTCGCGTTCGCTTTCCAGCGGCACGGCACGGTCGGTATCGATCTGGTGGCCATGTCGGTGAACGACGTGCTCGTGCAGGGGGCGGAGCCGCTTTTCTTTCTCGATTATTTCGCCTGCGGAAAGCTCGACACGCGGGTGGCCGCGGACGTCGTCAAGGGCATCGCCAAAGGCTGCGAGCTTGCCGGCTGCGCGCTGATCGGCGGCGAGACGGCGGAAATGCCGGGCATGTACCCCGAGGGGGAATACGATCTGGCGGGTTTCTGCGTCGGCGTCGTCGAGAAGGATCGCATCATCGACGGGCGCTCGATTCAGCCGGGCGACGTCGTGCTGGGACTCGCTTCGAGCGGCGCCCACTCGAACGGCTATTCGCTCATCCGCCGCATCATCGGCGATGACCGCCTCAGCTCCGATCTGACCGACGCGCTGATGGAGCCGACGCGCATCTACGTCAAGCCGGTCCTGCGGCTCGCGGCCGCGCTGCCGGTCAAGGGGCTGGCGCATATCACGGGCGGCGGCCTGGTCGGCAATGTGCCGCGCATCCTGCCTCAGGGCACGAAGGCAGTGATCCGCAAATCGGCCTGGCCGCGTGCCGAAATCTTCAGCTGGCTGCAAAAGACCGGAAACGTCGCCGAGGACGAGATGTTCCGCGTCTTCAATTGCGGCATCGGCATGGTCGTGGTGATCGCGCCGGACAAGGCGGCGCCGGCGATGATGCACCTGCGCCGAGAAGGCGAGCTCGCCTACGAGATCGGCGCGATCGAGGCGCACGCCGGCGCGCCCGAGTGTGTGATCGTCTAGCGCCTCGCGCCGCACGGCTAGCGCGAGCCGCGCCGCGCCAGATAGATTCCCAGCAGGACCACGATTCCGCCCACGATCTGCAGCGGCGCCGGCGACTCCGCGAGCAGCAGCCAGGCGAAGAAGGTCGCCATCACGGGTTGGAAAAGAAGGCTGACGGACGAGAAGGCCGCCGGCAGATGCGCGAGGGAATAGGCGATGAGACCTTGGCCGGCGCTATGCGAAATCCACGCTAGGCCGAGAAGCTTGAGCCAGCCGAGTCCACTTTGCGGCAGCAACGGCTCTCCGGAGGCCAGCGCGACGGGAAACAGGACAAGCGCGGTGATGGTCGTCGTGATCGCCATCAGCTGCAGGGTCGCCGCGCCGCGATCGCGCAGCCCCTTCACGGCGAGGATGTAGCCCGCGTAGAAGAGCGCCGTGACGACGCCAAAGGCGTCGCCAAGCAGGCCGGTGGCCGAGAAGCCGAGGCTGGTCCTGACGAGGAGCACCACGCCGGCGAGGGCCGCGGCAAGGCCGACGAGGAAGGTCCTCGTTGGCGCCTCGCGCCAAAAGACCCACATCGCGAGCGTGACGAAGAGGGAAGCCAGGTTGGCGAGCAGCGTGGAGTTGGCGACGGTCGTGAACTGAATCGACCAGTGCCAGAAGGCCAGATCGCCGGCAAAAGCGAAGCCGGCCGCAGCGAGCAGCGGCCAGGTTGCGCGCCTCGGCAGCGGCTTGCCGGAGAGCGCGACCAGCGGCCAGAGCAAGGGCGCGGCGAGCGCCACCCGCCAGAATGCGCTCGCCGTCGGGCCGACGTCGGCGACGCGCACGAAGATCGGCGAGAGCGCGATGAATGTCGCGCCGACAAGGAGCGCAGGCAGGGCGGGCCGCATGGCCCGCCGATGTTACTTACTTAAGGTCGTTCCAGCGCCTCATCGCTGCTTCGTAGCGCTTGCGCGCCGTCTCCACGTCCTGCTCGAGGATCGCCTGGCGCGCGAAGTAGTTCTGGTTCGGGCGGCTGCCCCCGGCGACGCTCGCCTGGCGCTCGCCCGGCTGCGACTCCACCCCTTGGTCGCGACGCTCGGTCGCACGCTGCAGGTCGTTGTAAGCCGTGCGCGCTTCTTCGTACGCCTTGTCAAGCGCCGCGGTGCGATTCTGCGCGGCGGCAGAACCCGCGGCGAAGAGGCAGCAAGCGAGCAGCATCCAGCGTTTCATGCGAACCCTTTCCGGTAGAATTTTTTGACATGGCTACGCCGCGTTTTGTTCACCTGAGGATGCATAGCGAGTACTCGGTGAACGACGGCATAGTCCGGATCGACGATGCCGTGGCCCGGGCTGCCGAAGAGCACATGCCGGCGCTGGCGCTCACGGACGCGGCCAACCTCTTCGGCATGGTCAAGTTTTACCGTGCCGCTCGCGCGGCCGGCGTAAAACCGATCATCGGCGCCGACTGCTGGATTGAGAACGAAGCCGAGCGCGACAAGCCTTTCCGGCTGCTCCTTCTGTGCGCGTCGCGCGACGGCTACCTGCGGTTGTGCCAGCTCCTCTCGCGCGCCTGGCTGACGAACCAGCAGCGCGGGCGCGCACTGCTTTCGCGTCGATGGCTCGAGGAAGGGACCGATGGACTCATCGCCCTGTCGGCTTTCCTCGAAGGCGAGCTCGCCTCCCCTCTCCTTTCGAACCATGCCGAGCAGGCCGAGCGGATCGCCCGCCAGTGGAGCAAGCTCTTTCCCGGCCGATATTACGTCGAGCTGCAGCGGGCGGAGCAGCCCAACGGCGAGGCGCTTCTCTGCCGCTCGGTCAAGCTCGCCGGTCAAGTCGGCCTTCCGGTCGTGGCGACGCACCCGGTGCAATTTCTCTCGCGCGACGACTTCAAGGCGCACGAGGCGCGCGTCTGTATCTCGCAGGGTTTTCTCCTCGGCGACCAGCGGCGGCCGAAGACGTTTACCCCCGAGCAGTACTTCAAGTCGCACGACGAGATGGCGCGGCTTTTCGCCGATCTTCCGCAAGCGCTGGCGAATTCGGTCGAGATTGCCCGGCGCTGCAATCTCGAGATCCAGCTCGGCAAGATGCGCCTGCCCGCGTTCCCCACGCCGCCGGGGGTCACGCTTGACGAGCACCTGCGCAACGAAGCGCGCGCCGGCCTGGCGCGGCGCGCGGCCGAGCTCGGCCTGCCAGGCGAGGCGATCGAACGCTACCAGGCGCGTCTGGAATTCGAGATCGGCACCATCGTCCAGATGGGCTTCGCCGGCTACTTCCTGATCGTCGCCGATTTCATCAACTGGGCGAAGAAGAACGGCGTGCCGGTCGGCCCGGGACGCGGCTCGGGGGCCGGCTCACTGGTCGCCTACTCGCTCGGCATCACGGATCTCGATCCGCTGCGCTATGACCTGCTGTTCGAGCGTTTCCTGAATCCCGAGCGCGTGTCGATGCCCGACTTCGACATCGATTTCTGCCAGGATGGTCGCGATCGCGTCATCGACTACGTACGGCGCAAGTTCGGCGAGCAGAGCGTTTCACAGATCGCCACCTTCGGCACGATGGCCGCGCGCGCGGTGATACGCGACGTTGGCCGCGTGCTGGATCTCGGCTACAACTTCTGCGACCAGATCGCCAAGCTGATCCCGGTGCAGCCCGGCAAGAACATCACGCTCGCCGAGGCCCGGAAGATGGAGCCTTTGCTCGCCGAGCGCGAAAAGGCGGAAGAGGAAGTGGGCGAGCTTCTCGCGCTGGGCGAGAAGCTGGAAGGCATGGTGCGCAACGTCGGCATGCACGCCGGCGGCGTCCTGATCGCGCCGGGACGGCTGACGGAGTTCTGTCCCCTTTATGCCGCCGAGGGCACGGACCACGTCATCTCGCAGCTCGACAAGGACGACGTCGAGGCGGTGGGCCTCGTCAAGTTCGACTTCCTCGGGCTTACCACGCTCACGATCCTCGACTGGGCGGAGCGTTCGGTGCGCCAGATGGAGGCGGGACTCGCCGATTTCTCGCTTGCGCGAGTGCCGCTCGACGACGCGCCGACCTACCAGCTCCTTTCCGCCGGCAATACCACCGCCGTGTTCCAGCTGGAATCGCGCGGCATGCGCGATCTCATCCGGCGCGCGAGGCCGGATCGCTTCGAAGACGTCATCGCCCTGGTTGCGCTCTATCGCCCCGGACCGATGGACCTCATCCCCGACTTCATCGCCCGCAAGCACGGCGAGCAGCGCGTCGACTACCTGGACGCGCGCCTGCAGCCGATCCTCGGGCCGACGTACGGCATCATGGTGTACCAGGAGCAGGTGATGCAGATCGCGCAGGTGATCGGCGGTTACACCCTCGGCGGTGCCGACCTCCTGCGTCGCGCGATGGGCAAGAAGAAGCCGGAAGAGATGGCGCAGCAGCGCGACGTTTTCGTCGCCGGCGCCGAGAAGAACGGCCTTTCGCGCGCGAAGGCGACGCAACTCTTCGACTTGATGGAGAAGTTCGCTGGCTACGGCTTCAACAAGTCGCACGCCGCGGCGTATGCGCTCCTCGCCTACCACACGGCGTACATGAAGGCGCACCACCGCGCGGCATTTCTCGCCGCCAACTTGTCCGCGGTGATGGACGACACCGACAAGGTGCGGCTCTTCTACGAGGATGCACTCGCCAACGGCATGGCCATCCTGCCGCCGGACGTCAACGCCTCCGATTACCGCTTCACGCCGGTCGACGCGCAGACCATTCGCTACGGCTTGGGCGGCGTTCGCGGCACCGGTGAAGCCGCGATTCGCGCCATCATCGAAGCGAGGCGCGAGGCCCCGTTCACCGATCTGTTCGATTTCTGCCGGCGCATCGACAAGCGAGTCGTCAACCGGCGGGTGGTGGAGGCCCTGGCTCGCGCCGGCGCCTTCGACTCGGTCGATGCCGATCGCAGCCGGCTGCTCGCCTCCGTAGGCCGCGCGCTCGAGGCTGCCGAGCAGGAAGAGCGGGCCGCGAGCCAGTCGAGCCTCTTCGGCGAAGCCGAAGCGCCGCGCGGTGGCAGCCACGCCTACGTCGACGCCGAGCGCTGGGACCTGCGGCGCAAGCTGCTGGAAGAAAAGACCGCCCTTGGCTTTTCAATTTCCGGTCACCTGTTTTCCGTCTACCAGGGCGAGCTCGCCGGGTTCGCGCGCACCCCGCTAGCCAAGCTAAGCCCGGGCGAGCGGGTGTGGATGGCCGGCGTGGTGGCCCAGGCGCGGATGCAGATGACGCGACGCGGCCGCATGATGGTGGTCACGCTCGACGATGCGACCGCGCAGGTCGAGATGACCGTGTTCAACGAGCTGTTCGAAAAATGCCGCGACAAGATCCGTGAGGACGCGCTTCTCGTCGTGGCGGGCAAGGTCCAGCGCGATGAATTCTCCGGCGGACTGCGGGTGAGCGCCGACGAACTGCTCGATTTGGAAGCCCTGCGCGTACGCTTTGCGGCCCGCCTGCGCATCGCGATGAACGGTCAGGCCGATGCGAAAAAGCTGCAGGCGCTGCTCGCGCCCTACCGAGTGAGCGGCGGCGGCGCCTGCCAGGTCGTGGTCGCGTACCGCAATTCGACGGCCGCCTGCGAAGTGGCGCTCGGCGATGCGTGGCGCGTGCGCCCCGACAGCCGGTTGCTCGCCGAGCTGGGCAACTGGCTTGCGCCGGAGAACGTGCAGCTCATCTACGGGCGCACCGCCGGCTAGTTCCAGCGCACCTCGCACGGCTGCCGTGCGAGCAACGCGCGCTGGTGCACATACCAGTCGTTCACGACGCGCTCGTTCGGATCGAAGCGGCGCTTGGCGGCGAGGAATTGCGCGAGCTGCGGATAGCAGGCCTCGGTTTGCTCCCGCGTCGCATCCGGCGTGCAGGCGATCGGAAAGCTTCCACCGGCCGCGATAGCGGCGTCGATCAGCTCGTGGCTGAGCTGCGTGCTGCGCACGGAAGCGCCCAGGCGACCGGGTTCGGCAAAGCCCAGCTGCACCTCGGCGTAGTCGCGCCGCGCCCAGCGCAGGAAGCTGTCTTCCTCGGCATAGGTGCGGCGCACCGTGACGCTTTGTAGCGGCAAGCGCCAGTCGGCACAGCGCGTGTCGGCCTGCTGCATGAAGGTGTCCACCGCGTCGGGAGGCAGGAGCAGCGTCAGCTTGCGCTTGGCATTGCCATTGGGCCGCAGCGTCAACTGCTCGGGCTGCCTCGCCCGCTCGACCGCGCGCGCGAGGCTTGGGATGCGTAGCGTGATGCTGTACATCGTGCCGAAGAGGCCCTGTCCGCCGGCGACCAGCGCGAACAGTTCGGACTCGCGATGGCGGCTGACGCGCCGCAGCTCGCCATCGGCCATCACGAGCGTAAGCGAGGCCACGTGCCGCACAGCAGGATTGCCGTCCGGCCCGGCGGCGTTGCGAGCGATGCTCTCGCCGACGGTCGGCATGGTGGTACGGACATTGGCGCTCGCATCGCCGGGCCGAAGCGCGGCGGCGATCGCCTGCCAGGACGTTGCTGCCTGCACTTCGAGCAAACCATGCACCGCATCGATGGCGAGGATGCGGTTCAGGCGCGAGGTATCCACGCGGCGTCCCTCGCGGATGGCATCGCGCAGCTCCTGGGCGGACATCGGCGTGTTGGCGTTCATCGGCTCCTCCTGGGCGGTTGAAAACTGGCCGCCACGTTGCCGCGAGCGCCACGGCGCCGCAATCAATGCCGGCGAAGTCGCGAAATCTGATACCGCAAGCGTCAGAACTTAAGCGTTCGGCCAGCGCTCGAAGCCGGGATACAGGCGATCAAACGCGGGTTCTGCAGGCGCTTCTTCCACCGCCTCCACGCGCGCGAGGCGCGGCCCGCGGCGTACCCAGGCCATCAAGCGCTCGAGCGCCTGCTCATCTCCTTGCAGCAGGGCTTCCACGCTGCCGTCGCTGCGATTTCGCACCCAACCCGTAATGCCCGCACGACTGGCTTCGCGACGCAACGCATCGCGATACCCCACGCCTTGCACCAGCCCTCTTACACGAATTTGCCGCGTCGCCATCGTGCCCGCCGGGCTGCATGTTAAGCTGGCCGCAGGGACGCAGCATTCAGACTCAGGGGGGAAAAGATGCGTATCGCGTTGCTCATCGTGGCGGGCCTCGCCCTCGTTGGCTTCCTGGTGGTCGCGGTGATATTGCCGCAAATGGCCGGGGCGGAAGCCAAGGAAGCCGCACAAGCGCTGGTGTCCGGCGCCGACCCCGCCAAGCAACAGGTCAGCGCGGCAGCCGAGAAGCAAGGCAACGTCGCTGGTGCCGGCAAAGGGGTGAAGATCGCGCCGAAGAACGATCCGAAGCACGGCGACCTGAAGTGGATTGTGGCCGACGATGGCGCCATCCGCGGCTGGAACGAGAAGAACGCCCTCGAGATCGCGCTAACGCCCGCCGTGCAAGGCGGGAAGGTGAGCTGGGCCTGCAAGGGCTATCCGGTCAACGCGATGCCCGCAAGCTGCGGCGGGCGCTAGTAGCCGCGCCGAAATCCACCCTCAGCGGCGGCGCCGGAAGATCGCGGCTGCCGAGAGCAAGCCGCATGCGCCGGCGCCGGCGACCAGGAGCCAGTCGCGGCGGCGCCAGCGACGGGGCGCCGCGCGCGGAATCGACTTGATCGCCTGGGTTGCGGTCTGCGGCGTCGTGGCGCCAGTCAGCGACGCCAGGCGCTGCGTTGCTTCGGCCGAATCGAAGGAGACCGCCAATCCCCGCGCGGGCGGCGCACTGCTCTCGTCCGGGGCGCGATCGGCCTCGCGGGTGCGCGAAACACTCTGCGCGAGGACCACGGTCTGCGCTACGGAATCGACGAGTCGCGGCTGCGGTGGCGGCAGCGGGGCGCCCGGACGCTGCGGAAACGTCGATGCGCCGGGCGGCTGCGTGGCCTGCGGCGGGACGGCGACCTGCCGCTCGCATTCGCGCAGGTCGCGAGCCACTTCGGCCGCGTCCTGGTAGCGCTCCTCGAGCGGCTTCGCCAGCATCTTCGCGACGATGTAGTCGAGCAGCTCGGGTACCGCTTCGTTCACGCTGCTCGGCGGCGGCGGCACGAAATTTACGATCTGGTACATGAGCGCTGTGACGTTCTCGCCGTTGAACGGCGCGGAGCCGCACAGCATCTCGTAAAGGATCACGCCGAGTGAGAAGACGTCCGATCGATGGTCGGCGCGCTTGCCGATGACTTGCTCGGGCGACATGTATTTGGGCGAGCCGAGCAGCATGCCGGTCTGCGTGAGGTCGCCCGAGCCGCGCATGCGCGCGATGCCGAAGTCCGTGATCTTGACCGGCCCATTCGCCACGACCATGATGTTGGCGGGCTTGATGTCCCTGTGCACCACGCCGCGCTGGTGCGCGAAGGCGAGGCCTTCGGCCACCTGCGCTGCGATGGACAGCGCTTGCGCGATGCGCAGCGGCCGGCCTTCGCCGATCAGCGTTCGCAGCTCGACGCCCTCGATGTATTCCATCGCCATGTACACCACGTCGCCTGCTTTGCCGACGTCGTGGATGGTGACGATGTTCGGATGGTTCAGGCTGCCGGCAGCCTTGGCTTCCTGGTAGAAGCGCTTCTCGTATTTGTCGGCGTACTCGCGTTCGAGCGTGATGTTGACGGTCTTCACCGCGACCGGCCGTTCGAGCACCGAATCGGTCGCCTTGTACACGACGCCCATGGCGCCGCGGCCCAGCTCGGACTGGATCACATAGCGGCCGAGTTGCGCGGGCTCCATGCCGGCGCCCGAGGGGCTAGCGCTCCGCCTTCGTCGCGCGGAAGATCGGTCCCCACACGGGATGGCCGGCCTCCGCCGCTTCGAGATTGAGCGCCGGGTCGGCGGCGAGCGCCTTGCGGAATTCGTCGCGGCACTGCCGCTCGCGGTTGGCGGCGCAATGGATGAACGCGAGATGCTTGTGCGCGTTGGCGAGGTCCTTGTCGGCAAGCCCGGCCTTGATGGCCTCCTGGAAGCTCTTCGCCGAGTTGTCGTAGTCACCGTCGTCGTATTGCTGGAGCGCCATCTTGAAGGGCGAGCCGGTCGCTTTCATCGAAGCGAAGATCGGCCCCCACACCGGATGGCCGACCTCAGCCGGCGACAGCTGGAAATCGGGATTGATGCTCAGCGCCTTGCGGAAAGCCTCGCGGCAGGCCCGCTCGCGATTCGAGGCGCAATGCATGAAAGCGAGATACTTGTATGCGCGCGCGCGCTCCGTATCGGTAAGGCCGAGATCGATGGCCGACTGGAGATTGCGCGCCGCGTCGGCGTAGTCGCCATCGTCGTATTGATGCACGCCGATGCCCAGGGCCGCCGAGCCCTTGCTCGGCTGCAGCAGATCGCGCAGCGGCTGCGTGCTGCACGCAGCCAGAATCGTGAGCAGGCAGGCGGCGAAGAGCGCGCGAGCGCTCATCGGAAGCGGTGCCGGATGCGCACCGCTTCGCCGGCCTTGACGTCGACCTGCTGCACATGCGCGGGGAAGGTGGAATTGCGGATCTCCACGGTATGGGCGCCGGGAGCGAGGTCGACGATGCGCAGCGGCGGGCTGACGCCACGACTCTTGCCGTCGACAAGGATTTCTCCCCACGGCGCGACGGCAAGCTCCAGGCGGCCCGCGCCGGCGGCGGGACGCTGCTTGTCGACCCGCGCAGCGAGTTTCTTCGCGGGCGTATCGCTCTTGGCAGGCAATGGCGCTTCATTGCTCGGCGGCGAGGCGATGGGCGCAATAACCGGCCTGGGCTCCGGCTGATTGGCGATCGGCGCCGGTTCGGAAGCGGGTTGCTCAAGGAGCGCGCGCGCGCCGACGCCGCCGGCGACGAGGGTGAGGAACAGCAGCGCGGCGGAGGCGATGGCGGAGCGCCGCAGGCCGAGAGGGCCGCTGCGCGAAAGCCAGCCCGGTGCGGGCTGCCCTTCCAGCGTTTCCGCGATCGTGTCGGCCAGGCGGCGCGTCGCGGGCGTGCCGCCAACGACGGAATAGACCTCGTGCTCGCGCACGTGCTTGTCGGTACGCGCGCCTTCGTGGTGGAAAAGATTGGCGTAGTCGCGCGACAGGCAGGAGACCACCTCGTAGAACGAGCGCGACACGAGCAGCTGCCCCGGGCGAGCGAAGCTCATCACGCGTTGCGCGACGTTGATGCCGTCGCCGATGATGTTCATCTGTCCGTTGAGGTCCTTCACCAGGCGCACCGGCCCGAGGTTGACGCCGAGCCGCACGGCGAGCGCGCCGGCGCTGTCGCGCATCGCCATCGCCGCAAACAACGCGTCCTCGGGG